>NZ_JARESV010000129.1:0-3013 GCF_046026985.1 Paraburkholderia sp. RL18-101-BIB-B | reverse complement strand
TGTGTCGAGGCTCACGATGTTCTTCTCCAGTTAAGCGAGCGATCAATTATTCCGGCGACATTCCCCGGTCTCACTCGACGCGAACCGGGAGCGACGGATATCCGGTAACGCCCGATAGCGTCGCGCCGAACCGGAGAGGCACTCGGTATCCGTGACCGTCGACCGCGAGTAACGCGACGAACAGACTCAAGGTGAAACCGACCGCACAGTGCGGCACTTCGACGAACTGCCGCAAGCCTGCATCGTCGGGAAACCTGGTCAGGCCGTGTCGAATCACTGGGTCGGCACCCACTGAATAACCATGTCGGCCTGTTCAGGCGAAAGCGGCGCGACGCGGTCCGCGTCCGGCATCGTGATGTCCCCCCAGCGTTGCTTTTCCACCATTCCTCACTTTCTTTGCGAGCATGACGCCCGCATCCAGCACCGTGCGACAGCGTTCCGCAATCTGCGGAAACGACGGGGCCAGGTTAGCCCCCTCTGTCGTATGGCAGAACATGCATTGCTGCTGGTCGATCAAGCCAGCGACTCCGGATTGTGCGAATGCATAGCCCGCTGCCGTCAGTTCAATGGCAAGGACGATCGCCGTAACCCATATGCCTTGCACACTTAGCGCGAGACATCTCCGTTCCTGGATTCCGTCGACGGCTGGCGCAGTGTGTCGTCGCCTCCAGGGGCCAACAAGCGCGTCCCCTCGCGCTAACGCGGCACGTTTCACGGTGGCGGTGCCGGCATGATTCCAGCAGCGATCGCGCGGCTCACCGTGGCGAGCGCCCTGCTCCAGGCCGCCACCGCCGCATCGTAGCCCGGGCCTGCGCAGCGCTCGCTCGCGATGGTCCGGCCGATGATCGGCGGCGCTTTGCCCGGTGGCAACACTGACCACAAGACATCGACAGTCACGGCATCGCCGAGCAAGGCATCGAAGCGCTGGACGTCGATCCGCACTCGCCAGGCCGCCGCCGCGTCCCCACCGATCGGCAAAGTCGACACGCGAGGGCTGTTCAGCAGCTGCGAGAGATCGGCGACAAACACGCGCGGAATCTGGCTCTTCAGCGGCTCGGCCCAGCGGGCGAATTCGTCGAAAGTCACGTGGTTGACGCCAGCACGAACCACGATCTGCGGCCGGTCGACAAGCTCTGGCACGCTGACCGGCCCCACCAGGACCGCAATCGGCGTTGCGGGTTGCCCACTTGCGCCTTGCACCTCCTGACTCAACGTGTAGAAGTCCGCCTTGGGCGTGGCACAACTCATCAGCGCGGCAACCGCCACCGCGACGACGAGGGATAAGGATATGCGCATCATTTTTTATCCTCCAGCTTGCCGCGGATGAGTGCCTCCGGATGGCGTTCCAGATAGTCCGCCAGCGTACGGAAAGCAGCTGCGGTGCGCGCGAGTTCCCTCATCGCGTCAGAGGTGTTCTGCGCGAGCGCGGAATCGGGCTGTAGCGCGCCGTTCGCGGAATTTAGCGCCGTCTGTGCGGCGGCGAGCGTGTCCCGCGCCTGCGGCACCACGTCGGTCCGCAACTGCTTGAGGAGCGTATCCGCATCGGCCAACGTCTTTTGCGCGCCCTTCCCGATCCCGCCGAATGGAATCTGGTTCAGCTTGGCGAGGAGACTCGTCACCGAATCCTGCATGGACTGCAGACCGCCAGGTATGGTTGGCCACTCGGGCGGAGTGGTGGTCCAATCGACCTTCGCCTTGGGCGCGTTCGGGAAAAAGTCGAGTGCAACATAGAGTTGCCCGGTCAGGAGGTTTCCGGTGCGCAATTGCGCGCGCAAGCCATGGTCGATCAGCGTTTGCGCAAGTCGCTGACGATCGTCGGTGATTCTGCCTCCAACCCCGCCCTTCACATAGCGCGACGTGAAACGTTCTGGAAAGAGACGTATCTCGACCGGGATGCTGAACTGTTTGGTAACGGGATCAAACCGCGTATTGATCGCTGCAACCTCGCCCACCACGATGCCAAGAAAATCGACCGGCGCGCCGACGGCCAGTCCACGCACTGACTCCCTGAACACCAGCACATAGTTGTCGACGATCCGATCGTGGCGCTTAAACGCCTCCGCACGATCGCGGAACAGCGTGAACTCGGCGTTCGCGGCGGCCTCGGCTCCATCGGCCGTTTCGTCCGGCGTCTGGAATGCGAGTCCGCCAATCAGGATCGCCACCAGCGATTCCGTATTGACCTTGACGCCCGTCGTATCGAGCGACACGTCGACGCCGCTTGCCTGCCAGAAGCGCGTATCAGGCGTCACGTATTTCTCGTAAGGGGCGTTGACGAAGACATGCATCGTCACGCCCTTTCCATTCGGGTCGAGTTTGTACGAAGTAATCTGGCCGACCTGCAGCCGTCTGTAGAAAATGGGCGAACCGACATCGAGCGAGCCCATGTCAGCGCCTTTCAGTATGAACTCGCGGCCCGGCACGCCGCTCGCGAAAACGGGCGGTGACTCCAGACCCGTGTAATCGCGCTTCGGCTTCGTCGATGTGCCCACGTCCATGCCGATGAACGAGCCCGACAACAGCGTGCCGATGCCGGATACGGTGCCGCCGGAAATGCGTGGACGCACGACCCAGAACCGCGTGTCGTCTACCAGCAGGTTGGTGGCATCTTTGGACAGTTCGGCCGTGGCGATCACGCGGCGGTGATCGCCCGACAACGTGACACTCTTGACCACACCGATATCGACGTTCTTGAACTTGATCTTCGTCTTGCCCGCTTCGAGCCCCTCGCCGGTGTCGAAGCTGATGGTGACTGTCGGGCCCTGCTCGAGGATCGTCTTCACGGCCAGCCAGCCGCCGATCAGAACGGCAATGAGTGGCACCAGCCACACGATCTGCATCCGCCAGCGCGAGCGCCGCGTGGCAACAGCTTCGGGGACATCCGATGACCCCGGCAGACCGGGAGGTTTAGCCATGATTGTGCTCCGTTGCGTCCCAGATCAGGCGCGGGTCGAATGACATGGCCGCGAACATCGTCATCACGACTACCGCGCCGAAAGCCACGGCGGCCGGG
>NZ_JARESV010000128.1:0-3014 GCF_046026985.1 Paraburkholderia sp. RL18-101-BIB-B | reverse complement strand
AATGTCGAGCGCCTTGCGTTTCGCGCTGCGCTCGGCTGCTGTGATCTCTGCCCGGTCGCCGAGCTTCGCGGACGTCAGCGTCTCGCTGCGGCCGTCCGGGTACTTGTACCAGAAGGAGATTTTGCGCACGCCATACCGCTTGTAGAAACGATTAATGCCCGTCGACTCGTTCGTGGCGACGTGCTTCTCACGCGAAGGCCTGGAGGTTCGGGCCGGCATCGTATTTCGTTGACTTGGTTTCAGTTGTAAGTCCGAGCTTCCGGTCGCGGTACTCGCGAGCCACCTTCGGCAAGCCATTCTTGTCGACGACGAATCGCCAGTGGTTATCGGTGAGCCAGTGCGTCATCGCGGCGCGCTGATCCGGTTTGCAGCCGACCAGGTCGGCCAGCTCGTGCGCTGATAGGTAGTCGCTCTATTCACACCCAGCGTTTGCGCGTGATTTCAATCATTCGTTGTGCTGCTGCTTCCGTTTCGATCACGGAAGTTTTGCGTTCGGTTCCGCTTCGACCCCGTCCATATATGACCTATTCTTATTTGCATAGGTCGATTGTGTCGGAGAGGGAGGGCGAAATGGAACGGTGCCTTGCTTGCGAGACGTTGATCGGAAGAGCCTCAACGGTCCCCCCACACGAAAAACTCCACTGCTCTGGGTCGGGTGTTTTTGGTACGCCAAAATCGCCGATAACACGCTACATCCTTTACCGATGCACCTCATGCGGTTGCTGGATGAGGCAAAACACATCCAATGGATTACCGGCGGGCCTTTGGTGGACATGCGAGTCGAGTGCTCCTGTTCCGCAAGTTCCTGAGCGCAAGCCTCCCGACCATGCCTGGAGGAAGGCGGTACTTGCCTCAGTGCTGGGGCGACCCCGATAGCACCGCAGAGCGAGCGATTGTTGCCGTTCATGAGTTGTCCCCGTTCTCTGCGGATGCCGCGACAGCTGCGGGGCTCCATGCGATTAGCGGCTGATCGTTGCGCATATATAGTGGATGACGCGGCGAGCCGTCCTTCGTCGTGTCGAGACACCAAAGGCGCGCGCCGGCGTCGAGCATGATGCTGGCGACGCGCGCGGCGTGCTCTGGCCTGGCATTCGAGCCCCATGCGCAAATTACGTCGCCGCACTCGCGAGCGAAATTCCACAGGTAGTCGTCGTTATCGGGCCCGACCGGATCCGGATGGGACCAAAGAGCGGCTGGGTCTGCCGAGCGCAGCGCGTACAGGTTGGCGACTGCCAGACCATTGCAATCCCACAGCTTCGCGAAGCCGCGGCATCGGCGAATGGTCGGATCGTCGAGCCGCGCGTCGGCAGTGCTCGGATTGAGCATGACGAACAGCGCATTCGATTTTTCGGGCGACATTGATTCGGCTGGGCGCGTCAGCCGATAGCGATATATGCCACAAGGGGTGATGACTGTGCTCATGCTAGGATTCCTCGAAAACCATCTGGGAGAGATCCGTGCCGCACTGGGAACACATCCGCAACGGACACGTCGTCAGCATCAACGCCGGTCAAAATGTGCGAGGCAGATGGAGTTGGTCCTATACCATCGACGGCGACGGCTACACAGAGATGCGCGACCGTCCCTTGAAGTCTGCCGATGCTGCCCGCCTCGAAGCAGAGCTTGACGCGAACGTGAAGGCCGATCGGCTGCCCGCCGGCGACGCTGTTGAGTAATTTACTCATGCAACACCTCGCGGGAATTCGTCATGCGTGCGGCCGTCGAGATGGCGGCCGGCCGCTTTCTTGCCGCAGCGATAGAGCACAGGTTCATCATTGCAGTGCATCCCTTCAGCGGAACCCGGCGTCATGGTGCTGAATTCCCACTCGCCGTCCCAATAGTCCGCGACCCGCGCGGTCCGCGTCAGCGGTCCGCCGCAATTTTCGCCGGGCGCCCACTCTTCCCCATTGCTTGAACAGGTAGGGGACGCCCAGCGCCATCGCACTGATCGCGAAGATCACGCACCCAATCCGGATGCATCGGCCGCGCGTCGCCGCCGCTTTCACCTCCCGCGATCACCCGATCGATTCGGCCCGGCATGTCGCTGTGATTGGTGAAGCCGCCGCGCTGCTCGCCGAGGGCTGCAGGCTGGCCGCACGCCAGCACGCCCGCCTTGTTCCAGTAGCCGCCGCGAAGCACGTCGGCGCGTTGACCGGGTATTGACGGCCATGCGACGCTTTCAAGGTCGACCGGCCCAAGAACCGGCTCCATCGACAGGAAGCGCACGCGCGCCGGCACCTCGAGCAGCTTCGGAATGTCGCGGTCAGCCTCTTCCTGATTGACGATCGTCGCACCCAGACAGACGTTATCCCACGGCCATACCGGACCAAGGGCATCCGCGTCGCGGGCATCGTCGATCATTTGGCGCGCATTGCCGATGCACTTTATCAGCAACAGCCAGTCGAGATTCGGCGTGCTGCGGATCAGGCGAAATAGGTCGACGCGCCACGAAGGATCGACGGCGTTATCGAACACGTCGGCAAGCGAAGCGCAGAAAACACGCTGGCGCCGGCCGTGCGCTGCGAAGAACGCATCATGCTGCGCGTTCCACTGAATAGGCTTGCGCCAGTTGGCCGCCGACGTGCGCCGCCGCGGCGCCCCGGGCCCCCAGTTGATCACGGTGCCCCCACCGAAGCGCGCGTTGCGCGTCTCAGCGTAGCAGTGGTCGAAGCCGGGGCCGACTTTCTGGCACCCTTCCCACGGGTTAAACGTGTGATCGGTCCGTTCGATTTTGCTGTTCTCGCTCATCGTGCATCTCTAAATTTTTGTTCCCTGGTGCCGATAGCACGGTGGTTATCGACAAGGGAAACAGAAGATTGGAAATCGCAGAAGCAAAGCTGATCGTGAACGCCGCCAATGAGGTGTTCGATGTCCTTGAGGAAGAGCTCGGACTTACGGATGGCTCTCCGGAATGGAAGGAGCTTTATGACCGCGTCGTGCTCGGAACGATTGCACGTAGAGCTAAGACGCAAGCTGATCTCGAAATGATGCTGGCGGTGTAGCAGGGCGCTCAC
>NZ_JARESV010000127.1:0-3020 GCF_046026985.1 Paraburkholderia sp. RL18-101-BIB-B | reverse complement strand
GTAACCCCGGCTTCGTTTTGCTCAAGCACACGACGGAGACGGGCGACGGGCGATCGATCACGTTCTATTCGCTCTATATGCACCTGCTCGAACTGGATGGATACGCTGGTCTGGGCGTGCAGATCAATTCATTGCCAGAGTACCTGCGCACTCCTACGCCCGACGATGGACAATCCGGCGGCGGAAGAAAGGTCTACCGGAAGGATGTTTTGGGACTGCCCGGGCGTTGCCACGGGCAAATGCATATCCACTTCGAAGTGTTCATGCTGCCTGCAGACTTCACCGCTTATTTCGACAACACGCAACTCGATAACAAGCAACCGGCGACGCCTGCACACCAAGATTGCTGGGGGCATAGTTACTACATTATTCCGAGCGGTCAGACATTCCTTGCCAAGCCAACCGGCACAGACACGCACAACAAATTTCACAGCATCCCTTTCGCGCCGCTTCAAGGCGGCACGAATCAAGGCTACGCGCTGCACGCCGAGACGTACTTCCACAAGGGCGACAAGTACACATCGACGTGGCGAGTGGAACAGGATGGCACGCGCACGCTGCTCACCCCACAACCAGTGAAAGAGGCTGGCTACGAATACGGCATGACCACGCGGGCGACGAAGCTCTATCCCGCCTGCCCGAGTGACGGTTTAGAACTGATGCGCTTCGGCCGCATCTTGACGAATTCGCCGACGTTGCCTGACACGTCGGCCAACACGCCGTCCGGCATCGCGCCCGGCGTGGACGGCAATCCGCATCCAATGAATCAGGCGAATCCGCGCAGCACGTGGATACGCGTCACGTATGCGCCAGGCCGGGAAGGCTATCTGGATGTCAATGGCGGCGGCATTGCCGTGCTCTCCGATGCAGACTTCCCTTTCCTCGCTGGCTGGCAAAAGATCACCGAGGGCAACACACCGTATGGCGACGATGGCATGTGCGATGTCGATGCGCTCAAGAAGATCCTCGGTGATGTCGCACAGCCCTCGGCTGGGGCGAATGAGTCCGACGACGACGACGCGCTGAGCGACTACGTCAAGGGCAACAACGCGGTTCGCGCACAGTTGCGCGGGTTCATCTGCGAGGCACCGACCGAATGGAACAGCGCGCACAACGATACCCGCTACGCGAAGTTGAACGATGCGGACGGCTTCTACGGCAAGCAGAAGGACAGCAACCCGAACGGCTACAGCGACTTCCTCGATCTGTTGAAGAAGTTCCAGTTCTGGGATAGGACAGGCCTAGCCGAGGAAAAGCTGTGGTTTTTCCACCCGCTGGAGTTCATTCGGAAGTTCAGGAAGTGCGGCTGGTTAAGCGCGGACGAAATGGCAAGGTGCTTCCCGCGCAGCCTTCTCCATCTGACTCTGGCGCAGTTTCACGCCTCGACCACAAGCTGGAACGACGCGCACTCGCGCGCAAGTACTTGGGCGTTGCCGTTCAATCAGGCCACGCGAAGATATGGCGTGTCCGCTTCGCGGCAACGCCTGCTGCACTTTTTCTCTCACGTAGTGCCGGAAACCGGCAATCTGCATTTTGTCCGCGAAATACGTGGCGAAACAAAATCCTATAATCCGTACTATGGGCGCGGCCTCATCCAGTTGACTCATCTCGACAACTATCAGGCATATGGGGATTTCAGAAAATTCGCTGCAGGCGGTGTACCAGCCGAATATGCGGCGCTTGGTTGGGACCCTAACGTCTTCATTGCGCGCGACAACGACGGCCATCATAACGCCTACAACTGCGTCGATAGCGCCTGCTTCTATGTCGCAAACCGCGCCAACATGCTATGCCACATGGATGCGGGTGTCAGTCAGGACAACGCGATTACAGTAAGCAAGGACGTGAACGGCTATGTCGCCATCGAGAATCTGAATGGCCTCGAAGTGCGACTGCAATCTGTCCTGTATCTGCGCAATGCGTTGCTCGACGACATCTTTCCCGGCCAGTCCGTTTCGCTTACGTTCGAGTGGCGACGAAACAGCCAGCAGGAACCCGTGCTCGACGCTCAGGGACATCCTGTGATGGTCGGCAATCCACCTCATCCCAAGAAGAAGTATTACGCGACACAGCATACAATCACGTCGTCCCTTGAATTGCAAAAACCATAAATTCGGATGCTTATGAAATCGTTTTTTGCCGTTGCGCTTCTCGCTCTGCCGTTCGTCGCCCATGCGGAAGTGACGAGTGAAACGTTTTGCTTCAGTTCCGGCGGTGCGAAGTCAGTCAACTTCGAGATGCGCACGTATTACGATTCGTCCAGCAAATTCTCGGCCGGATTCGTCAGATACCAGAACGCGAAGCAGCCGATCCCGCTTGTGCTAGCCAATTCGGCAAGCGAAACGCTCGACAAGAATGCGCCAGATCAGGAAACCACGACGTGGATCGAGGTATTTAACGGACAAGTGTCCGGCGAGTACGAAATGATCATTCAAGGAACGGACGTGTCCTCCATGGTCTACACCAGCAAAAAGAAAAATCAAAAGACAGGGTTTTTGCTAAATACCGGTGTAATGACGCAGGGCAGCTGCAAGTGGTAAAAGGTCTAATATGTAGACCGCGCATGCGCCAGTGGAAAACAGACCCACGGCCGACAGCTCACTCAATCGGAGACTAGGAACCACGTGCTTCCAAAGCTGATGCGCTCAGACGGATCCCACTTGCAGGCGGATAGTATCAATAAGATCCTTCCACGCGAGGTTAAGAGCGGCAAGTTATGCGATGTGGATCAAAAAAATCGTCTGCGAAAATGCTCGCCGAGCAACCAAGACCATTCCGAATTCAATCGCGACTATATTTTCCACCATTTTCAAGTCGGCTTTTCACACGCGACAGGACTCGAACACAGCTGCCGGTGACCGTCCGCTCCCGAGAAAGGTGACAGGTCGCTACAGGGTCGAAAGTGTGAGTTCGCTGATGCAGGAAGCTGCCGTCCGGCTGCTCGATGCCGCCACCGTCAGCGATGCGTCACATTGCTGACGTAGCATCCAGCCCGCCCCAATGTCGGCATTGGCCGAACT
>NZ_JARESV010000126.1:0-3030 GCF_046026985.1 Paraburkholderia sp. RL18-101-BIB-B | reverse complement strand
CAGCATCGCTTCGCTACGGCGTCAGCGCCCGCGCAGCATCCCGCCCGGCCGAACCGCATCCGACATCGCTGGACATCCTGACCTATCAATCGCCATAGCGGCGCGTCCCGACCACATCGGAGCACTCCGCGGTTTCCTCCATCGGGCTTATTCGACGCCTGCCGATACGCGCGGAGGCATGCACATTCCTGCGGCCGATGGCAGGCATCGAATAAACCTTAACGAACCCGGAAGCACAAGGTCAGCGCGGCATGTTGCCGCAGCCGGCTGGTGCCGAACTTCCCTAAACGATCCCTTGCGGCCCCTCGAGCCACCGCGACAGCTGCGGCAGGTAGTGGGGTATAGCGGCCGCCCAAACGTCGCTCCAGTCCGCGGACCAACATGACGATTGCTCAAAACGCGTGCTTCTTCGGAATCAAACGGCGCCGCCCCTGTCGTCTTGTCCATGTGCGGCACCGCACCGACCGTGCCGCGAACATCGTCTAGCGTCCTTAGATCCGGAGCAGACAGCAGTGATCTCGCCTCTTCCTTGTTGTCGCGCCGACCAGTCAACGACCGCGTGGGGTATTTGCCGGCGCTCTCTTTGCAACCAGAGTGATGGCTGACGAACTCGTCATGCAACAAATACGTAACTATGAAACGCAACAGCGGTTACCGTGCGTTTGTTCCGATGTTATTTGACAGTCGTTGTCGGTATATCACGAGAATATGAAGCATGAACACGGCATACAGGTTCTTAGCGGAGGAACTTGAACGATTGCTGAGCCGGCCTCTGCAATTGAAGGGCGATCTGAACGTGTGGTACGTTGAAACGCGGAAGCTCGAGGGGCAGGCACGTGATCTGGACTTGCCGGAGGGGAAGCGGCACTCCCTGGCGGATGCATGTTCCTTCCAGACGACATGAAGCCCAGTATCGCGAGCCGCTGGAGGGCACACTCCGCGACTACACCGAAGCTGTGCGAAGTGGTGCAGACCTTTCCTAACACTTTGTTGGAGCCGACGCCGGTGAGCAGCGACTCTCGTCAGGCTCGGTTGGCGCGGTCAACTCGATCGTTGGGGCCACGTAGCATGAACCCATTACCTCCATGTTGACGCCCCGTCAGACAATCACCGTAGGCGGCATTGGTCACCGATACTTGGAAGCGGTGGGCGAGTTTCCTCACGCGCAACTTTGCTTCCACCGAGTTTTGACCGAGTTGACCCGCCGATTTCCTCGACTCAAGGCCGTCTGTGCCCTCGCGACTGGCGCAGACACAGCCTTCGCACAATGCGCAAAGACCCTCTCGATCCCCTTGAAATCGGTAATTCCCTTCGCCAATTTCGAGGCCGACTTTGCGGACCCGGAGGCGAATGCCCGCTTCCGTTCACTGCGCAATAGCGCTAGGTACGAACATCGCCTCTATTTCTCGGAGCGCAACGACCGAGCATATAAGAAGAGCATGGAATGGGTAGTCTTCGAATCGAATATCGTGGCCGCTGCCTGGGATGGCCGGCGCGCCGGTTCCCCGGGCGGTACGTGGGAAACAATCTCTCTGTGCAGGAGGCTTGGCAAGACGCTGATTCATGTCGACACCGCGAACAAGACGCTCAATCTCCATGTCGACCGCACTGGCAAGCCTGCGACTCTTAACGAAGTTTCGGCTAGTCAGATCATAAGGCAACTTAACGATGACCTTTGACTTCAAGAAGGGACTGTCGAACATCCACATCATTGTCCTAGTGGCGGTGGTCCTTGTTTTCGCGCTGGCGATAACACTGGGGGCACAATATTTGATCGAATTGAACCGCACCGAGGCCGGCAGCAACAAAACGCTCAGTGCCAAGGATAGCTACGAGATCAGCAAGCTCGACGCGCAAATTCGACAGATCCGCAGCGATACCGCCGGCAGTTTATTTGCCCTCAAGGTGATCGCCCTGTTTGTCACAGTCGGCGGTGCCGTTGGCGGCTACTTGATTGGGCAGAGCCGCACAACGCAGGCGCGGATCAGCTTCGAGGACAGAAAGAGTGTCGACGAGGTTTATCAGTCAATCATCCAGGAACTGGCGGACGAGTCGCCAATTCTGCGCGCCGCCGCCGCAGTGAAACTCGGCTCGATATTGAGGTCCTTCCCGGCGGAGTGGAGCGTCAGCGATGCCCGCCGCGAGCAACTCATGCAACTCACCAAGCAGGTACTGGCGGCTGCCTTGTCGATCGAAACGGACAAAAAGGTACTGAAGACGCTGACTATCAATTTAGTGCTCTTCAAAGCCAAACCGGACGACGTCTTAGCCAACGTGCAGGGTATCGACCTCTCGGGAGCGAAGGGCTACGACGCTTATTGGGCCCGCTGCGATTTCAGCTTCGCGGATTTCTATGCCGCAAACCTAGAGCGAGCTTCCTTCCGCAGGTCCAAGCTGACGGGGGCCCAGTTTCGGGAAGCCACAGCAAACAACGTCATTTTCAATGAGGCTGATTGCACCGACGCGAACTTCAAGATGGCCGACCTGCGCGGCGCGTCATTCTCGAACGCGACCTTGCATGCGACCAATTTCGAGGGCGCCCGGGTGCATTCCGTCTCCCTCGCAGGGGCGAAACTCAACGATCTTCCGATCTGCGTGGTGGATATTTCGGAGCAAGGGGATGGAAGCCAGTTGGTGTCGATCGGACAATGGCTTAGCACGACAGGTAATGCGTTGCCATAGCCTCCGAGGCCACAGCATTAGGGACGCTCGTACAGCGGATAGCAAGCGGGTTTTCCGCAAACTAGGCCAGAAGGTTAGGATGCAATCCCTGTTTCGGCGGAGTCGTTCTTGATTTCTGCTTTACAGAGACGCGTGAGACAGCATGTTGCCCTTCCAACGGGAGCAAAGTCCCTTTGAAATTAATGATGGGATCGAGATCCGCCAAAGCTGGCCATTGTCGTCGTTCGGCGACCGTCGCACCAACACGGGTGGTACCACCGAATTGTGCGCGTTGCTCTTCTGTCAGGTTCCAGAGTACTGCAGCCGTTCAAACGGCAGGTTTCTGCAGGCCCAGAACGTCAGCTTGTG
>NZ_JARESV010000125.1:0-3074 GCF_046026985.1 Paraburkholderia sp. RL18-101-BIB-B | reverse complement strand
CGAATCCGCAAGGCAGAGCCGACGTTTGAACGGCCGAGCGACGACGCATGTGAACGGCGGTTGTGGCCGAGATGGAATGGACACCGCCGTCCTCCGGGCACGAAGGCCTGATGCGTAGGGGCCTCCGGAACCGGACGGCATCAATCTGTCAAAGTCGAGTTTCGACGCAACCACTTGAGGAACGGAGGCCGACCTCAGCCCTACGAGCGATCGACCGTACCCGACCCGCACACACTGTTAGTTGTGAAACGAAGGTTGACCGTCAGATGGGCCCCGACGCAGGCCAAGTTCAGAATAGCTGGACGCCGGATTCGCGCGGGCTGCCCGCCTTGACCGTGCTGATGAATGTCCTGCATTCGTTGCGTCGAGCGATTCGATCATCGCGCGCTGCCCACGTGCTTCCGCGATGACGCGCACGATGCGCGCCCGGTAGCACAGGAACGCACCGATGATCGGGCACGAGACCTGCCGCCGTGTCCGGAATCGTTTCTTTCCCATGCGGGTATTGGTGTAGACAAACTTGGCCATGTCGACACGGCGATGGACAGGTCATCTGTCAACAAATGCTACCAGGCCAGCCGACCCGCGTCCAGGCGACAGCCGGAGCACTACTTTCCGACGTGGCTGTCGCCCCCTGGTAGCGGCGATTCAACGAGGAGACCGTTGGACAAGGTCTGACGGGTCCCCTCGGTTTCAGGCCCCGTTCACTCCATCCTTGAACGCCTTGCCCGCGGTGAACTTGACTGTCTTTGCGGCCGGGATCTGGATCTCGGCGCCGGTCGCCGGGTTGCGGCCGACCCGTGCGGCACGCGCGCCGGTCGAAAACGAACCAAAGCCGATCAGCTGCACCGTCTTCCCCTTAGTTAGTTCACCGGTGATGGCCGCGATCACCGCGTCAATCGCCTCACCGGTCGCGGCCTTGCTGTCTCCGGTCTTCGCGGCGACTGCATCCACCAGTTCCTGCTTGTTCATGGTTTTATCCCTCTTCTGGTTGAAGATGTCGCCACCCTACCCGATCCGCATACCTTTGCGCAATCTGCGCCAGTCTCACCGACGTGCATCACCGGATGGATCGCCCGATGCCGACCCTCCCTAAGTCGTGTCCGATGCCCGACGGTTAATACCGGCTGCTGCCCGAGATGGCCGGCACCGTGGGCATTGCAAAGAGCAGCATCTCGCGCGAGTTCATCAAGGCCAGCGAGAAGGCGCTTTCCGAGCTGATGGGACGGCGCTTCGACGACCAGGACATTCTGGCGATCTACATGGACGGCATCATCGTCGACAAACGCCACATCCTGGCAGCCATCGGAGTAGATAGCGACGGCGGCAAGCACCTGATGGGACTCGCCAGCGGATCGGGCCTAACAGCTATTCGCAGACTTCACAATTCGGACGTGGCGAAAGTCTTGAATGGCTACGCAGCCAAGCGAGTCTCAACGAACCGCCGAGACGCAGGGTTATGCGTCAGCTGATACACGCACCTGTGTTGTAGTCGATCTCTGGCGCAGCATATTCGCTTTTCCAATCCAACTGTTCTGATATTTCAATTAATTGTGCCCACTCGGCGCAGTATGCTTCCGCGAGTGTGGCGTCTTCGATGAAAAGCGCGTTTTCCAATGACGCTTTTCCGTTCTTGGTTACGTTGTAAGAACCCGTCCAGACTGCATACGGCTGATATGGCCAAGCTCCGGCGACAACTTCGGGATCTGTCGCTTCTGTCGCCCGCAAGAATACGAAGAACTTGTGGTGCATGCGCGGCATTGCTGATTCCGCACCCCTTCGATGACCGATGCACCGGATTCCGACGTCGTGCAATGGACGCCCATGGCCGACCATATCCTCAGACGTTCGTATCTCCAGCCAGCCCCCCAATGACCAGGCGCGCGAATGGGCGACACAGCTTCATAGTGGGCGCGCAGTTCAGTTTTCCAATCCTCGGGCAAGGGATCAAGGTCTGGCCGCAGAAAATCCTCTTTCTGGACGATGACAGATGCCGCCTGTTTCGACGCTAGTGCGTTCAAGACGCGTAAGCTCGTGAGCCACGCAACACATCCGACGACTGCATCTGCGCTTCGGATATGACGTATCAACGGGCTTTCCAAGTCACGGAAATAGCATGCGGACTTTGTGCTGCTCGCCAATTCCACTTCAACGGACAAGTTCTCCAAAGGGACATCTTCCGTGTTGTCTCCCATGTCGGTTTGACGTCGCTTAAGTGTATTGAGATCTTGATGGTGACTCATCGTTGTTCAACTAATCTATGGAGGAAGGTGAATTGCCAACGTGCAAGGCTTACAAAAAGGTGAGCGTTGCGGTTATGACCAACTGATTCTAATAGGAGCGATTGGCCTAGCAGGACAGGTGTTGCGCGAATCTTCTGGGTCTCACTGGACAGCGTCTCACCGAATAAAGACGTCTAGCGTTCGCCTGGTGACTCACAGATTGCGGTGCTCATTTGCTCTCCGACTTTTTAACAGTGCATACGACGTCTAAGCTGCATTATCGGACGCGATCCGAAAAACTTGAGCACAGGATCTGGCAGCATTGACGATTGCGTGAAATGCATAGTTGAGGAGAGTCCGTTACCCATGAGGAACCGACGTTCAAATATTCAAGTTGGGGCGAGGTCGAGTGACTGAAGATGGCCGACGAACGAAACCGCTCGCGCGGTAGGGGCTCCGGTCAGACGCCAGTGGTCACGGAGAGGCCGGCATCGCGGTTCCGTATGTTGGCGAATGAGGCAATCCGCCTCGTTCTCCGGCAGGAGCCCAATCATGACCTCCTCACAGTCAAACGTCAGTCCGCTGCGCCAGCGCATGCTCGACGACATGCGCATGCGCCAGCTTGCCCCCAGGACGCAGGACATTTATCTGCACATCGTGCGTGAGTTCGCCCGGTTTCTCGGGCGCTCACCTGACACGGCCACCGTCGAGGACCTGCGCCGCTACCAGCTCTATCTGGTCGACCACGGCACATCGGCCGTGTCGCTGAACCACGCGATCACCGGCCTGAAGTTCTTCTTCACCGTCACGCTCGACCGGCCCGAACTGATGGTCAGGATGCAACCGGTGCGC
>NZ_JARESV010000124.1:0-3235 GCF_046026985.1 Paraburkholderia sp. RL18-101-BIB-B | reverse complement strand
GCGCAGCCGGTGGTGAGCACGATGAGGGCTGCTGCGAAGCATAAGGGCTTCATGATGGTGTGAAAGTCCAGCAACGTTACTTTGACAATAACGTTGATGAAGAATTCGTTCCGGCACGTGGCTGGCTTCTGTCGAACGCAGGAGGCGCAGTCCGACCCTTCAGAGACATTAGGCCCGAGCGATTCGAATGTCCGCCATCTCAAAGGAGACGCACGCGAGAAAATGAAGGGCCAACGTCTCGCGGCGCCGATCGTGCCTGCCTGTTATCACGGTATCGGTGACAACGCGTCAATGATGCGGCACTCCGCCACTGCCCCGCAGCTGCACTGGTCGATCAGACTATCGAGTTCTGCCTTTAGCGCCTTCAGATCGCAAATCTTGCGTTCGATTTCGGCACGGTGCGCGGATGCGATCGCATCGATTCGGCCGCGGTCATCCGCGAGCTGCAGCAGTTCGCGCACCTGTTCGAGCGAAAAACCCAGATCACGTGCACGGCGAATGAAGCTCAGAGGCCTCAGGTGTGCTTCCGAATATGCGCGGTAATTGGCTTCCGTCCTTGCCGGCGCGGGCAGCAACCCGGTCTCTTCGTAGAACCGGAAGGTCTCGACCTTCGTGCCCGTGGCGCGGGCGAGCTGGCCGATCGTAAGGTTGGCGTCATCCATACGCAATTGGTAATGTGGCGGTCACGCGCGGTGAATAGACTCCCGGTTCTTCTAATGCATCGAATAGACCGGGGGTTTGAAGCGCATGCGCTCACACAGGAAATGTTTGAAGCTGCACGCAACGCTCATCTTGAGCGTGCTGCTGGTTGCCGCGTGCGGCGGCGGAAGCGACGGCAATCACAGCGCCACCAATGCTTCGGCGCCGCCGCCACCGCCGGATCCGACCTTTGTCGATAACGCGCCCATTCCCGACGTCCCTGCATTCGTCGACAACATCGCGACGAATCAGCGCGGCGACGCACGCTTCGCAGCGTTGAACACGAATGCGGGTGTGCGCCTCGTGTCGCGGTTCCTCGACATCTGGTCGCCATTGACCGAAATTGTCGATGCGGGCGTATCCGCTCCGGCGGTCGGTTCGTTTCCGGCGATCGTCCCATCGACGTGGACGGGTTTGCCGAACGACGGGACCCCAGGCGGCACGGTGCTCAACGCGGCCGTGCACAACGCCAACATCCAGTTCGCGATTGGTGAAACCACGAATCGCACGCAAGCTCAGGCCGATGCCGCCTATTTCGACGACCGCCGCGGCAAGGGCTTTAGCGTGACCGACGGCATGGGGCCGCTCACCGATGCATGGCGCGCCGCGGCCCAGCAAACGACGACGATCACGAGCATTCCCGCGAATGCGACGACCGTGCTCTTTAACGACACGGGGAACAATATCGGCGTGGGCGGCACCGCGAATCCGACATTCGGGCACGTCGTGGATCTGCTCTCCGCAATGGGCAACAACGCGTCGACGGAACCGGGCAAGCGCTTCTACAAGTACGCGCGACCGTACCGCTGGAGCTCGAACGTGATCGTCGATCCAACGCTCGTGCCGGCCGAGAGCGCGGACCCGACGACGGACGGCGGCTATATCAGCGGCCATGAAGCCGAAGCGATGCGCGATGCGCTGACGATGGCCTACTGTTTGCCCGAGCGCGGCACGGAGATGATCTCGCGCGGTCTCGAACTCGGCGAGAACCGCATTCTTGCCGGCATGCACTCGCCGCTCGACGTGATGGCCGGACGCATGTTCGCGATCGCGGCGACGGTGGCGAACCTGAACAATCCGGCGAATGCGACGCTGAAGACCGAGGCATTCCAGCAGGCGCATACCGCGCTCGAAGCCGCGACGAACACCAAGCCCGCCGCGTTCTTCGCACTCGCGCATTCGGGCACGCTTGCCACCGATCGATTTGCGGACTTCGCGACCAACAAGGCAAACGACATCAGGCGCATGACGTTCGGCTTCACGCAGATCGAATCGACCAATGCGCCACCCACCGTTCCTAAAGGTGCCGAAGTGCTGCTCGAAACGCGCTTTCCGTATCTGAGCGCAGACCAGCGCCGGGTCGTGATCAAGACGACCGAGTTTCCTTCCGGCTTCCCAGTGATGGACGACGCCGAAGGCTATGGACGCATCGACACGTTCGCGGCCTTCAACGGCTACGGCCAGTTCAACGGCAGTGTCGTCGTTTCGATGGATGCGACGCAAGGAGGTTTCAGTGCCAACGACATGTGGCGCAACGACATTTCGGGCAGCGGCAAGCTGACGCTGAGCGGCACGGGCGCGCTGCAACTCACCGGCAACAACAGCTACTCGGGCGGCACGCAGATAACGGGCGCCACGTTGCAAGCGGATTCGGCGACGGCGTTCGGCACGGGCGACGTATTCGTCGGCGCGGGCACGGCGATCATGAGCGCGAGCTCGCCGGTCAAGGTCGGCGGCAAATTCACCGTACTGCCCGGGGCGACGCTCGCGATGGAGGTCGACGGTTCAGGCGGCGGGCAATTGAATGTTGGCGGCCAGCTGACGCTGGCCGGCAGCACGCTGCACGTGAAGTTCGCGAACGGCTTTGCGCCGAAAGCTGGCGACACGATTCAGCTGATCACGGGTGGCGTCGGCAATCAGCAGTTTTCGACTGTGACCGTGGATGGCGTCAATGCGTCGGCAGTCTATTCGAACGGAACGGTGTCGATTCACATCAATTCGTAACGGCTGAATGGGAAAATGCGAAAGCCGCGGCAACAGCGTGACCGAAATGTGACGTGGCCGCGGCATCGTGGGAACGAGAGACTGCACCGCAAGCTTTGCAATGCGATCTCTTTCTCGTTACCCACCTGCGATGAGCTCATTCAAAGCCGTTGCACTCGAGCATGCGAGCTGCGTGATCAATCAGCGGTTTCACCAACGTGAATCCGCGAGCAGGTTCAGACAATTCAAGCTTTCTACCACCGGCGTCGACAGCGTCATTAGCTGAGCGAGGCGACCATCCCATTGGACTCTGCGCCTTTTCGCTCGTTGATCCCCTCAATCCCCAACTGCGGTAACATGCCACGCAATTGCGGGCGAGAAGTTTGCGAGGAGCCGAAGCAATCAATCCGGAACTCCCATCGCGGAATTGCTGGAGTTATGCCAGTTCGGAACGCGCCGATCGTCGGCCAATGTCGCGACAAATTCAACGCGCGCCGGTGACCGTTGCCGGATGTATTTCAGCCAGTTGCGACGATATCACCAACGTCCCTTC
>NZ_JARESV010000123.1:0-3296 GCF_046026985.1 Paraburkholderia sp. RL18-101-BIB-B | reverse complement strand
CGCTGCTACGTGACTGCGCATGCGCCGCCTGTCCACGACCGTCGTCGCGCAGTGATTTTCCGACGATGACTTCGAACCAGCCGTCCTGCCGGCTGCTGTGTCCGGCCAGGCTGCTGTATCCGCCGTCGATCCCCACGGAGCGCACTGAAACGGTGCTGCGTAATAGCGCATCGGCCCGTGGTGAGATCTGGGGACCGCCGTTCAGTAGATCTTGCACGGGAATTCGCGAAGCGATTGGCAGTCGAGCTCGAGCTGGTCGTATTTGACTCTGCCGGAAAATCCGTCGAGGCCGTGAGCGACGAACGGACTGATATTGGTTTCTTTGCCATTGATCCACTGAGAGGGGCGAGCATTGCCTTCACCGCGCCATACGTCTTGATCGAGGGCTTCTATCTGGTCAGGGAGGAATCGACGATCCGGACGAACGAGGACGTCGACAACACAGCCAATCATGTTGTCGTTGGCAAGGGCAGCGCATACGATCTTTTTCTTTCGCGCGAACTCAAGCACGCGCAAATCGTTCGCGCGCCTACATCGCCCGCTGTGGTTCAGACCTTTATCGAACAGGGCTCGGAGGTGGCTGCCGGGGTCAAGCAACACTGGAGGCTGATGCCTCCAGGAACCACGGCCTTCGATTGCTGGGCGAACGGTTCATGGTGATTCAGCAGGCAATGGGCGCCCCGAAGAGCCGCGGCGACGCTGCCGCGGATATTCTCCGGCAGTTTGTTGAAGACATGAAAGCAACCGGGTTTGTGGCTGCTTCTCTGACAACCCATGGCATTGTCGGCGCGTCAGTCGCACCGGTTGCGTGATCCCGTAAGTCGAACGCGGGGACGGTCCGCACCTGCGGCAATCGAGGTTTGACAGCGGCGGCCGCGTCGGATGCTCCCGGATCGTTCAGCCTTCGGGAGTCCGTTACCTGATCTAGGCAGCCGTTCGAATGTCCGCTGGCAAGCGCCGCCCAATGTCCGTAGATGGCCGACCGGCCGGCGCCGGCCCTGCAACCACGGACCCATCGCACGGTTGACGGTTCGTTCTCCCCGCTCCCCTTTGTTCACCGCTGATCGGCCTTCGGCCGCCGCGATGCCCAAGCGCGGCTCCTCGACCTCGAGGCTGGTCGGCGGGTCGCGGGCCAGTTCAGAGTTAAAGTGACCAAAGTTCAGAGTTGGGACAATTTCGACATTTGCAACGTCAGTGCCGCAAGTTCCGAGCCGAACTCCGGCGCGCATTGTGGAGCGTTGAGCTATGCGCAAACTGTGCGTATAATGTGCTTGTACAGTTCGCTACTTGGAGCGCCCCATGCGCGCCATTGCCTTTGCCGACGTGCTTGAGTCCGCACGGGAAGCGGGAACGTCCCGTCTATCCGCCGCCAACCTCGCCAACGTTTTGGGCTTGCAGCAGCAAGACCTGGCAACCTTGGCGGGTGTTCATCGCAACACGCTGCGCACCCATCCTGAGTCGCCGAAACTCCAGTCCACCTTGCGCGACCTCATGCGCGTGCTGTCGGCAGCTGTGGCGGTACAGCCGGACTTCGAGCGAGCGCTGTTTCTCGTCAAGAACCAGCCAATCCCCACGTGTCGCCATAAGACTATCCTGCAACTGCTCCAGGACGGGCGGACTGAGGATGCGATCGACTATCTGGAGTCGATCAGTGCAGGATTTGTTGGATGATCCTGACGCACTTGCCGGCGGGCACTGTGCTTTGCCGCGCACATACACCCCGCTGGGCCAGCCGGCCGGCCAGTGGAGCGGGCGCCGCAGCGAAGGGCGGGCGCTTCAACCGTGAAGGTGTCGAGGCACTGTATTTGTCGCTGGAAGAACTGACGGCGCTGCGCGAGTACCAGCAGACCTCGCCCTTCCTGCCACCCTGCACGGTCTGCTCCTACACCGTCGCGCTGCGTGATCTGGTCGACCTGCGGCAACTCCACCGCAGCCTCTTTGGGACGACCTTTGGCACGACTGGCGCGAGGATTAGCGGCACCTGAAATTCGAGCTGCACATCGAGCCCCCAACCTGGGTTCTCAGCGACATGGTTCGGGAGCAGGGCTTTACCGGCATTGTGTTTCCCAGCCAGACCCACGAGAGCGGTACAAACGTCGTGGTGTTTACTGACCGCCTCGGAGATGGCAATTCGATCGAGGTCAACGACCCACATGGCCAACTTCCGCGGGACCAGGCAAGTTGGCCGCGCTGAAGACCTCTCTGAGGCTCATGCCGCTGGCAAGTTAGCAACGTGGCTGTGCCGTCGGATTCGTTCAGCACACACTTTTTAGTGTAGCGACGTCGCGTGGACGGCCGTCCCGTAACACAGTACTTCTGTGATTCCTCTTGCTATTTCTGTTGCGTCGTAGCGCATTCCGATGATGCCGTTCGCTCCTAGCCCTTCAGCTTGGGCAAGCATGCGTTCGTATGCATCTTGTCGCGCTCGCTCACATAGCGACGTATACAGTGAAATGTTTCCACCGAATATTGTCTGGAGGGATGCTCCGAGCGCCCCGACTATGGATCGCGATCGAACGATGATGCCCCGAGCTACTCCAAACGATCGCTCTATCCTGTAACCCGGAAGTTCGAACGCCGTCGTAACCATATTTCGTTCCATCATCGTAGTCTCCGATCGAACTGAGATAACTCACCAGGCGGAAAATCAGGGCGTAGGCGACGAACGGATTGGGCACCCTTGAATATTCGCAGCCTCTAGTCGCCCAGTTATTTCACTCCAATCGATTCTAGAGGTCCGGGCGCCCCGGTCGCCATTTTTCACTAGTGAACATCCCCCAACCGTGCTGCGCCACCCCGCCGCGCTACTTCGGCAGGATGATCTTCGGCAGTGTCGTCCGCTTGCTTGGCCTCGGCCTTCTTTGGAACGTCGCCGCCCTCCTCCGGGCAATGTCGGCAAATGAAGGGGTCGATAGCCCCAACTAACGGGGGCCCTTCGTTTTCAGACAATTTCACAATGGCAAAAACGAAAGCAATTTAACGCTTCTTTCTAGAAGATTTCTCACTGAGCAAAGCTGTGTTCCCGATTACAGTGAACTTTTATTTCACGGTGTTAAAGCTTCATTACGTTTAATGGGCGCATCGGCGCGGTGATGACTCGGCATTAGCAGGATTGTGTTTAATGCGTATTAGCTGGCACTCGACCATGGGAATGGTTCTCCGGGGCGAGTTGAACCCCAAGCCTGCGCCTCGCCACGAGAAGACGGCTATCAAGTCGGGAATGACGACAGGACCTGACACTGTCTGTCGAGTGAAGTGCTGCTGTCTACACATCAGTTGAACCCAGACAAACCCAC
>NZ_JARESV010000122.1:0-3408 GCF_046026985.1 Paraburkholderia sp. RL18-101-BIB-B | reverse complement strand
TACACATCGTTTTCGAGGCCGCGCAACAGGATGGCCAGCAGCGCGCCGAAGAGCGCGAACGGCACTGCCATCAATACGCCGAACGGCAGGCTCCATTTCTCGTATTGCGCCGCGAGAATCAGGAACACCATGATGAGACCGAACACGAACACGAGGCTCGACGTGCCCCCCGCCTGCTTCGCCTCGTATGCCTCACCGCTCCAGCCGATGCCGTAATCCGACGTCGTCACTTCACCCGCGACCTCTTCCAGCGTCGAGATGACCTGCCCCGAGCTGTAGCCCGGCGCGCCGTTGGCCGTAATCTTGACAGCGGGAAAGTTGTTGAAGCGCGTGATGAGATCGGGGCCCGTCACGTACTGGGAGGTCACGACAGCCTTGAGCGGCACCATGCTGTTGGTCTTGCTGCGCACGTAGATCTGGTTCAGATCCTGCGGCGTCAACCGGTACGCCGGTTCGGCCTGGAGGATGACCTGCCACAGGCGGCTCGACCGGTTGAACTGCGAGACGTATAGCGAACCGAACATGGTCTGCATCGCGCTATACACTTCCTCGACCGGAACGCCGAGCGTTTCTGACTTGTCCCGGTCGACGTTGACGAGCAATTGCTGCGACGACGCATTGAAGGTCGATGTCACGCGCGCCAGTTCGGGTCGTTTCTTTGCCTTCTCCAGAAATTTGTCCACCACGTCCGCGAGCTGCGCGATCGTGCCGTCGCCCTTGCTCTGAATCCACATTTCGGTGCCGCCCGTCGTGCCGAGCCCCGGTATCGACGGCGGATTGACCGGCAGGATGATGCCCTCCTTTATTTTCGACAGGTTCTCGTACGCGCCGATCAGCACCGCCCGTGCGTTCTGCGTGCGGATGTTGGCCCATTTGTAGCGTTCGTCGAAACTCTTGAAGCCGATGAAGAACGTACTCGCGTTGTTCTTGTTCTGGCTGTCGAGCAGGCTGTAACCATCGACGATCGTCACGCTCCCCACGGCCTCCTGCTTCATGAAGTAGTCGGTGACGTGCTGCGATACTTCGCCCGTGCGATCGAGGCTTGCTGCGTCCGGCATGATGATCGCTCCGAGCAGATAGCCCTGGTCTTCCGGCGGCAGAAACGAAGTCGGTATCGAGCGCATCATGACGACCGCGAGCGCGATCATCCCCCCAAACAGCAACAGTGCCACGACGAACCGTTTGATGACCAGCTTGACCGCACGCGTATAGCTGTTCGTCATCCTTTCGAAGTTCTTGTCGAACCACTTGAAGAAGCCGCGCTTTTCGTGATGGCCGGGCTTGAGCAGCAATGCGGCCAGCGCCGGCGACAGCGTCAGTGCAACCAGGCCCGAGAACACCACCGAGATCGCAATCGTGATCGCGAACTGCTTGTACAGCTGGCCCGTGATGCCGCCGAGGAACGCCACCGGCACGAACACCGCGCACAGCACCAGCACGATAGCAATGACCGGGCCGGAGACTTCGTCCATTGCCCGCTTGGCGGCGTCTTTTGGACTCAGCTTGTGCACGTTCATGTTGCGCTCGACGTTCTCGATCACGACAATCGCGTCGTCCACGACGATGCCGATTGCGAGCACCATGCCGAACAGCGTCAGCATGTTGATCGAGAAACCGAGCGCCAGCATCCCCATGAAGGTGCCGACAATCGATACGGGAACCGCCAGCACCGGAATCAGCGTCGCACGCAGGCTCTGCAGGAACGCGAACACGACGATCACGACCAGCACCAGCGCTTCGAAGAAGGTATGCACGACATCCGAAATGGATGCGCGGGTGAACTCGGTTGTGTCCATCGCGACGCTGTATTCGAGCCCCTCCGGAAACGTCTTCTTCATCTCGGCGAGCGTCGCGCGCACCTGTTTCGACACGTCAAGCGCGTTCGCGCCAGGCTGCTGGTACACGGCCATGACTGTCGCCGGTTTGCCCTGATAGCGGCTGCGGATCGAATAGTCCTTCTGCCCGAGCGCCGCGCGGCCGATGTCCTTCAGGCGCACGATCGCCGCGCCGCCGCTGGCCGCGCGGATGATGATGTTCTCAAACTCGGCGGGGTCGGCGAGCCGGCCCGTAGTCGTGACCGCGAACGACTGTTCAACGGGCGAGCCGGTCGGCGACTGCCCAAGGCGGCCGACAGCAAACTGCTGGTTCTGGTTGGCGACGGCTTTCTGCACGTCGCCGGCCGTGATGCCCAGTTGCGCCATGCGATCGGGCTTCAACCATATTCGCATCGCATAGTCGGGCGTGCCGAAGATGGCCGACTGATTGGCGCCCGGAATGCGCTTTAACGCATCGAGCACGTAAATGTTGGCGTAGTTGGCGATGTAGGTCGCGTCGTAGCGCTCGCTCGGCGAATAGATCGCGATCACCATCATGAACGCCGACGACTTCTTCTGTACCTGGATGCCTTGCGCCTGCACCGATTGCGGCAGCTGCGGCAACGCGAGGTTCACACGGTTTTGCACATCGACCTGCGCGAGTTCCGGGTTGGTGCCGATCTGGAAGTACGCATTGACGGTCAGGTTGCCGGTCGATGAGCTCGACGAGCTCATGTAGATCATGTTGTCCGCGCCGTTCACCTGCTGCTCGATCGGCGCGGCCACATTGTTGGCGACCACGTCGGCGCTCGCACCTGGATAGGTCGCGGAGATCGTGATCTGCGGCGGCGTGATGTCCGGGTACTGCGCGATCGGCAGATTGACCATCGCGACGGCGCCACCAAGCGTGATGACAATCGATATCACCGACGCAAAGATCGGACGGTCGATGCAGAAGTGGGACAGGTTCATATCGCTCGCCCGTTTATTTTGCCGCGACCGTACTGGATGGGCGCGCCTTCGAACCGGTGCTTCCCTCCTCTGGCGCGTCGGCTGCCGCAGCGGGTGGGGGCGATGCCACTATCTTCAGCGGAGCATCGGCGGTAACGCGGAGCGCGCCGTCGACGACGATCCGCTCGCCGGCCTTCAATCCCTGCGTGACGAACCAGTCGTCGCCATGCCATTCGCCGACTTCAACGACACGCTGATGAGCTTTCGAGTCGTTGTCGACGACCCATACAAAGTGACTCTTCGAGCCTTGTAATACCGCGCGCTGCGGCACGAGAATCGCGTTCGGGCGCACCGCACCGGCCACGCGAGCACGCACGAACTGTCCGGGCCGCAGCGTGCCTTGAGCATTCGCAAACGACGCACGAACCAGGAACGTGCCCGTTTCCGTGCTGAACGCAGGATTGGTGAAGTTAATATGGCCCTGATCGGGAAACTGGCTGCCGTCGGCCAGCAAGACAGTCACGATGAAGTCGTTATCAGCCGGAAACCGAAGGGCGCCCTTGGTGATCTCGTCGCGGTATCTGAGCAACTCGTTCTCGGAGATGCTGAAGTTCACCCACATCGGATCGAGCTGGTAGACATA
>NZ_JARESV010000121.1:0-3627 GCF_046026985.1 Paraburkholderia sp. RL18-101-BIB-B | reverse complement strand
GGCGCGTGCACCGTGACGGTCTTGCGGACTTTCGCCACATCCGTCGCGCTGACCATCGGCGCCGCGTTGCCCCAACTGTTGCGCACGAAGTTGGTCACATCCGCGACTTCCTGATCGTTCAGGCGCCAGCCGAAGGCGGGCATCGTGAACGCGGAGGGCGCGGTCTTCGTGCCTTCGAGCGTGCTGCCGGTGAGCAGCACGTGAACCAGCGAGGTCGCGTCCTTGCCCTGCACGACCGGATTGCCACCCAGTGCCGGAAACACGCGGTTGTAGCCGCGGCCGTCGCTGCGGTGGCAGGCCGTGCAGTTGTCGCGATACACGGCCGCGCCCGGCGCGGTGGCGTCGCCCATGCGCAGGGCGCGCGCGGCCGTGTCGTCGTACGCGTAGGGCGTTTCCTTCGGATCCGTCGACGGCAGCGCCTTCAGATAACGCGCAATCGCGGTCAGATCGGCGTCGCTCATGTGCTGCATGCTGTGCTGCACGACGTCCGTCATGCCGCCGAAGGCCGCACTGTGTTGCGTGCGTCCGGTCTTCAGGAATTGCACGAGATCGGCTTCGCTCCACGCACCGATGCCGGTGCGCGGATTGCCGCGCAGGCTCGACGGAATCCAGCCGTCGATCGTCGCTCCGCCCGCGAGAAACGCCGGGCCGTCGAGGTCGCTCAGCGCGCGCTCCTGCATCGTCGCCGCGCGCGGCGTGTGGCACGCACCGCAATGGCCGAGCCCTTGCACGAGATAGGCGCCACGCGCGACCACCGGATCGGCGTAATGCTTCGCGTCGAACGAAACCGGTCCGGGCGCGAACAGGTGACGCCAGATACCGAGCGGCCAGCGCATCGACAGCGGCCAGACGATATCGACCGGACGGTTCGTCTGGTTCACCGGCGCGACGCCTTGCGTGAAGTACGCATACAGCGCGTGCATGTCGTCTTCGCTCAGGCGTGCATACGAGGGGAACGGCATGGCCGGATACAGCGTGTCGCCGTTCGGCTTCACGCCGGTGCGCACCGCGCGATCGAACTGCGCGAAGGTCCACGCGCCGATCCCGGTGTTGCGGTCCGGCGTGATATTGGTCGAGTAGATCGCGCCGATCGGCGTGTCGAACTTCAGGCCGCCGGCGAAGGGCTTGCCCGCGGGCGCCGAGTGACACGCGATGCAGTCGCCGGCCCGCGCGAGATATTGGCCGTGCGCGATCAGTGCCGCGTCGTTCTGGTTCTGTGGCGCTGCCGCGTGCGCGGCCAGTGTGGTCATGCCCAGCACAGCCGCCGCGCCCACGCGTTTCATCGCCCGCATGAGGCGCTGGATATCGGTCGTCTTCGTCATACGCTCACCAGCGGCCCGGGGTTCTTCAGATACTGCGTGCGGATCGCCCGCGCCGACCAGTAGGCCAGCGCCGCGACGAGGCCGGTCGGGTTGTAGCCGATGCCCTGCGGAAACGCCGAGGCGCCCATCACGAACACGTTGTGCACGTCCCAGCTTTGCAGGTAACGGTTCAGCACGCTCGTCTTCGGATCGGTGCCCATCACCGCGCCGCCCACCAGGTGCGTGGTCTGATAGCGGCGCGAGTCGAAGTGCGCGCCGAATTCACGCGTATAGACGTTGATCGACTTCGGACCCATCTGCTGCGCGATCTTCTGCATCTGGCCGGTCACGTAGCGCGCCATCCTGATGTCGTTGTCCTTCCAGTCGAAGGTCATGCGCAACAGCGGCTGGCCGTACGAATCGCGGTAGGTCGGATCGAGGTCGAGAAACACGTCGCGGTACGACATGTTGCTGCCGTGCGCGTCCATCGAAATGGTGTGCGCGTAGTGGTCCTTCACCGACTTCTTCCAGTCGGCGCCCCAGTTCGGCGTGCCCGAGGGCGTGGCGATGCCGCTGACCGGCTTGGTGCCCGCCTGGTTCACCCACAGCGGCGAACCGCCGACGAAGCCGAGCGGGCCGTGATCGAAGTTATCGGCGTTGAAATCGTCGACCGCGACGCCGTTGCCGCCCGCGCCGATGAACGGATTGGTGAAGGTGTCCCTGTCGAAGAACGCAGTGATGGTCGAGAGGTTCTGGTACGCAAAATTGCGGCCGACCACGCCTTCGCCCGAGACCGGGTCGTACGGCTTGCCGATGCCCGACAGCAGAAGCAGGTGGACGTTGTGATACTGGAACGCCGCGACGATCACCAGATCGGCCGGCTGGAACACTTCGTTGCCGGCCGGATCGACATACGTCACGCCCCTGGCGCGCTTTTTTGTGTCGTCGAGTTCGACGCGCAGCACGTGGCAGCGCGAGCGCAGTTCGAAGTCCGGCGACTGCTTGAGCGCCGGCAGAATGTTCAGGTTCGGCGAGGCCTTCGAATACATGTAGCACGCGTAGCCGCTGCAGAAGCCGCAGAAGTTGCACGGCCCCATCTGCACGCCGTACGGGTTCGTGTACGGACCCGATGTATTCGCCGAAGGCAGGCGGTACGGGTTCAGCCCGAGTTCGCGCGCGGCCTTGCCGAAGCGCTCGGCCGAATACGTGTTCAGTTGCGCGGCGAGCGGGAAGTTGTCGCTGCGCGGCGCTTCGAACACGTTGCCGTCGCCGACCACCTTGCCGTTGACCTTGTACGCCTGGCCCGAGGTGCCGAACACCTTCTCGGCGAAGTCGAAATGCGGTTCGAGTTCGTCGTAGCTGACGCCGTAATCCTGGATCGTCATGCCTTCGGGAATGAAGCGCCTGCCGTAGCGTTCCTCGTAGTGACTCTTCAGGCGCAGCTCTTCCGGCGTGATGCGGAAGTGCACGCCCGACCAGTGCAGGCCCGCGCCGCCGACGCCTTCGCCCGGCAGAAACGCGGCCAACTGGCGATACGGCAAGGCGGTATCGTTCGGCGCATGGCGGATCGAGACAGTGGTCTTCGAGAGATCGAGGAACAGCTTCTTGCGGACGTTGTAGGTCAGTTCATCGATGGTGTTCGGATACGCGCCGTCCGGATAGGTGTCGCGATATTCGCCGCGTTCGAGCGCGACGACCTTGAGGCCCGCTTCGGTGAGTTCCTTCGCGAGAATCGCACCGGTCCAGCCGAAGCCGACGATCACCGCGTCGACGTGCGGTTTGGTTTGGGTAGACATCAGGTGCGTTTTCCTTCGATCGACACGGGGCCATACGGATAGGCCGCGCCGTTCTGATTGACGAAGTCCATGAAATCGGCGCGTGCGCCGGGAAAGCCGATCATCTTCCAGCCGCCCATGTCGCGATTGCCGCCGTGGACCGGATCGCAGAAGTAGCCTTCGCGGGTGTTCTGCAGCAGCTGTCCGAAGAACACTTCGGCCGGCACGTCGGCGAGATCGACCTTGCCTTTCTCGAGCGTGCCGAGCACGGTGTCGCGCGTGGCGGCGTCGAGCGCATCGAAGGGGTGGCCATAGGTCTTCGTGCAGTACGCGTTGACTGCCGCGATGCCGAGGCGGTACAGATCGCGCGGCACCAGCTTCAACTGATAGCCGAGTTCGGGCGCGCCCTGCGTGAACGGGGCCTGCATGTACCAGAGCGCGCCATGCGCATACGGGGTCTCCATCTGCCGGTCGATGAATTCGGGCACGCCCGCTTCGACGGCGCCGGGGCCTTCGCTGTCCGATGGAATCAGACGGTCGACCGCGGCGTG
>NZ_JARESV010000120.1:0-3660 GCF_046026985.1 Paraburkholderia sp. RL18-101-BIB-B | reverse complement strand
GATCAAGAGACGGCTCGCGGTTTGGTACCGCGAAATCAAATCGCTGGAAGATGAAATATGGAAAAACAGGCAACCGACCCGGGACCAGATTACGCAATGGCGCGATGAAATCGAGGACATCGATGCACACGCCAGTCAGATACGGATACCGCAGCGCTATTTTCAGGATGTCTACGCGCTCAAACAGGCGATCAGTGTCGTCAGGGATCGGATTTCCCGAATTGCAGGAAACATGAAGTAATAGCAAACTTGCCTATAGCAGACACCCAGTGTCTACCCGGCAATGCCGCGCAAGCCGATCGCCAGAAGGCCCGTTCAGTGAGGCGCAAGCTCATGGGCGGTTCGTGTCGGGTCTATTGCCCGCGACGTGCAGGGACACGAGCCGCGCCAGGACAATCGTCGGATAGAGCTGGCAGATCAGCGCTTCGAGGATCGCGAGCGATCGCGTCGCGTGGCCGTGCGGCGTGATGCCGCCATAGCCAACGGTGGTCAGCGTGGCGAAGCTGAGGTAGATCCAGTCGGGTGGCCGCGCAGCGCGCGTCTTGGGACCCCGCGACAAACGAGCCGGGCGTGTGCAGGGCAATGAGCTGGTAATCTTCGGCCCAGATCACGCCAACCATGATGTAAAGAACGACGGCCCCGCCGCCTTTATCGAAGGGAAGAACCCATTCGCTCCAGCGAAAATGTATCGCGCCGAACGCAATCGCCGCGATGACGATGAACGTCCGCCGACGATCCAGTGCTGTGACCGCACCGCTCAGCAGCATGAACGACAGGAGCAGGTCCCGCATAACGTGCGCGAAGACGCTTGTCGGCGAAACGGCGAACGGGAGGACGAACACGTTAAGCAGGAGCAGGGCGAGGAGGATCGTCATATTGACGATATCCGCCCGTGTGCTCAAGTCGATCAACCCATCTCGGATTTCCTTCACAGCCCCTTTCCCCGATAGGGGGCGCAAAAGTTGCTGTGCAATCTTGCACTCATAGCATTGAAAAAGCGAGGCCCGAGGGCAACGTTGCGACGATCTCCCGGCTCCTCGCGCTGGGTAGCGATTCTATGAAACTAAAGGTCAATTGATCGGTCGAGTTGAAAGATCTCATACTCGGCCAGACAAGGAAGACTGGAGGCGTTCATGAAAGCCTTTGGATTTGCGATGATCGTGGTGACGTTGCGTCTATTCGCGTGTCTGCCTTATCGGCTCGTCGCGCGCCTGGGGTCGGCGCTCGGCGCGCTGCTTTATCGGATCCCCAGTCGCCGCAAGCGCATTGCCCTGGTGAATCTGCGTCTGTGCTTCCCCGAGAAATCGATGGCTGATTGCGACATGCTCGCGAAAGAGAATTTTCGTCAGGTCGTGCGGAGCTACCTTGAACGCGGCGTGCAATGGTACGGCAGCGAGCGGTCGATACAACATCTCGTGCAGATAGATAGCCGCATCGACCTGCACGACGAGCATCCTCCGCCCACCATCTTCATGGGTTTTCATTTCGTCGCCATCGAGGTCGGCTGCATGCTTTATTCCATGAGCCTGCCCGTTGCGGCTCTGTACTCGCGCATGTCCAACGAGCGTCTTTGCGAACTTGCCCGCAAGCGCCGCAGCCGGTTCGGCGCGGAGATGATCGAACGTTCGACGAGCGCAAGAAAAGTCGTGGCGCTGTTGCGATCTGGCAAACCAGTGATGCTAGCGGCGGACATGGACCACGGCGTCGAGAACTCGGTGTTCGTGCCGTTCTTCGGCGTTCCGACATGCACGCTGACCTCGATTTCCCGCCTCGCGAGACTTGGGCGGGCGAGGGTCGTGCCGTTCATCACAGAGGTACTGCCGTGTTATCGCGGCTACAAGCTGACGATCTTCGAGTCGCTGGAAGACTTCCCCTCGATGAGCGACGAAAAGGATGCCCGCAGAATGAACGCGTTCCTGGAATCGCAGATACTGCGTATTCCGGACCAGTACTACTGGGTTCATCGGCGCTTCAAGCACCGACCTCCAGGTCTCGAGCCAGTGTATTAGCGCGCCCGAGTCGGTCATCGGGCAGAGTTCTCATCTACGGTCATTCGCCTGCGCAGCAATGCGCGAAAGACACATTAAAAGCAAATTCCATTATGCCGTTACTTCTTCTCGAACGGAAAAACCACATTCCAGTCCTGTTTCATGTCCACGACGGTCCAGCCCTTGGCCTCCGCCTCGTCGAGCGCCTTGTCGAGTTTTCCGATGCTCGACTGCCGGTCGTAGGCCCATTCGCGCACCGCGTCCGTATGATGGACAAGGCCCATGAAGCGCGCACCGTCACCGGCAGCGGTCCATTGGAGCATCTGCAGGTCACCATCGGAATTGCCGAAGGCGAAAACGGGACGGCGGCCAATATGCAGGTTGATTCCAACCGGCTTGCCGGGACCGTCGTCAATGAAGCCCAACTCAGGCAAACGCATTAGCACCGGCTTGCCGTCGAGCATCTCGAACCGGGTCTTGCCGCTGCTGCCGATTACCTGCTCGGGTGGAATGCCATATATTTTCTCCGTCCATGGCCGCATGAATTCGATGCCGCCACCGGACACGATGAAGGTTTTAAAGCCATTCGCGCGCAAGTACGCAACCAGTTCCAGCATCGGCTGATAGACCATCGCCGTGTACGGTTGGTTGAACCTCGAATGCTTAGCCGTGGCAAGCCAATCGTTTAGATCAACGTTTTTTTTTCGTGTGGCACGCTGGGCGTCCTGAAACGAGATCACGCAGGGTTAACCACGGGGCCGCCGCCCGCTTCTCTATAGCGAGAGGCGAGCGGCCCGGTGGATAACCCGTGCCGAAGGCGATGCCGCTTTTACCTGCTCGGGCACTGTCAGGTTGATGTGGAGGCGGCGGTAGAATGAAGTGATGAAGAAAACGAAATCGCTTTATCACGGTCACCGCTTCCCTGCCGTCGTCATCAGCTGCGCGGTTCGGTGGTATTTCCGGTTTAGCCTGAGCCTGCGCGACGTCGAGGAGTTGTTGCTCGAGCGTGGTGTCGTGATCACGTACGAAACGATCCGTTGCTGGTGCGACAAATTCGGCGCTGAATTCGCCCGGTGCGCCAAAGCGGCGCGGCCCAGGCCGGGCAGCATATGGCATCTGGACGAGATGTTCGTGACGCTGCGCGGCGAGCCGTATCTGTTGTGGCGAGCGGTCGACGAGCACGGTGCTGAGCTCGATGTGCTGGTGCAAAAGCGGCGCGATAAGTCCGCGGCAAAGCGCTTCTTCCGGCGGGTGCTGCGTTCAAACCCGGTGCCGCGCAAGATCGTGACCGACCAGTTGCGCAGCTATCCGGCGGCGAAGGCTGACATTCCTGAGCTCGCTCATGTAAAGCACGTTTTCGTCAAGGCGGCTGCACGTGTGAACAACCGTGCCGAGAACAGCCACCAACCGACCCGCAGGCGCGAACGCCAGATGTGCGGCTTTCGCGATGCGCGTCGCACGCAAGCGTTTCTTTCATGCTTTGGCCCGATCCGGCAGCACTTCGCGCTGCCCAGACATCGGATGAACGCGGCATGTCATCGTGCCGTACTCCAGGAACGCTTCGTCACATGGCATGGTTGGACTGTCACTGCCGCATCTCAGAAAACTATCTAATCAGGATAACTACGCTTTGGCCAAAAAGGTAGTTTACAGCCGTCAACTTGACAAAGCC
>NZ_JARESV010000012.1:0-199005 GCF_046026985.1 Paraburkholderia sp. RL18-101-BIB-B | reverse complement strand
GGGCCGACTTTAGATAACAGGCCCCCGCAGCCACGGTGGCCGGCTCTGCTTGCGCGCGCCGGCCACCGCGTCTCCCGCGTTATTTGAGTTCGTACAAGCCGGTGTGAGTGGTCGAGTCGAGTTCGTTCAGATGCGTCATGAAGCGCGCCACCGCGTTGGTGGTGTCCGCGTTGATCGGCAGATGCGGCACGCGCAGCGCATGCAGACGGAAAATGTAGCGATGCGCCTTGTCGCCGCGCGGCGGCGCGGCGCCGCCGAAGCCGACCGTGCCGTAGTCGTTGCGCACCTGCAGCGCGCCTTGCGGCAGCAACGAGCCATCCGCCTTGCCGGCGTTGCGCGGCAGCGAGCGGGCATCACCCGGAATGTTCACCACGACCCAGTGCCAGAAGCCGCTGCCGGTGGGCGCGTCGGGATCGTGAACGGTGAGCGCGAAGCTTTGCGTGTCGGGCGGCGGCGCCTCCCATTGCAACGCGGGCGAGATGTTCTCGCCGTCCACGCCGAAGGCCTTGTCGTGGTATTCGTGGGCTTTCGGCATGAAGCCGTTGGTGGGAAATTCGTCGGACCAAAGACGGAAATCTGCCATGATGTGCCTCCCTTCTTGAGTGGTTCTGGGATGGTCGGGGCGTGCGGTTTTGCAACCGGTTTGCAGGGCAGGGCGCCGCGCGGAAGTACCCCGAGTTAGCCAGCCGAGTGTATCACCAGCGGCCTTCGAATTCGTGGCAGGCGGCGAGGCTACAGGCGGCTTTCAGCCGCGTTCCTCGAAGCTCGGCGCATCGCTCTTCAGCCACTCGACGAGCCGCTGCAAGACACCCTCGATATCGCGATTGGCGCCGCGTAAAGCGCATTCCCATACCACCGCGACGCGCCAGCCGTTGGCGAGCAGCGCCGCGCGAACCTTGTCGTCGTTGCTGCGATTGCGGCCGATCTTGTCGCGCCAGAACTCCGGCCGCGTTTGCGGCCATTTGAAAAGATGACAGTCGTGGCCGTGCCAGAAGCAGCCATGCACCAGCACGACAGCGCGGTAGCGCGGCAAGACGATGTCCGGGCGTCCCGGCAGATCGCGCGCATCCAGACGGAAGCGAAAGCCCTGCCGATGCAGCAGGCTGCGGATCAGGATTTCCGGTTTGGTATTGCGGCCGCGGATGCCGGACATCATCCGGCTGCGCGTCGCGCTGTCGACGATATCGACCATCTTTAGCGCTTAGCTAGTGTTTCGAAGATTTCGACACGCCGGCCACCGACACAAGCTGACCGCTCACGCGTAAAGCGAGAGCGTTTGCATCGAACCATGGCGCGTCTCCTCGGCGAGCAGGGTTTGCACATGCGGCAGCATGATGCGCGCCACTTCGCGCATCACCGGCATCACGACGCTGTTGCCGAATTGCCGGTAGGCCTGCGTGTCGCTTACCGGGATCCGGAAGGTATCGGGAAAACCCATCAGCCGCGCGCATTCACGTGGCGTGAGGCGGCGCGGACGCAGTGCCTCGCCTTGATAGATCAGGATCTCGGAGCCGTCCTTGTGATAGCGCGCCGACAGCGTGCGTGTCACGCTGTTCGGATAGGCCATGCCGAAGCCGAAACCGTTGCCTGCCGCGCGATGTTTCTCCGCGTAGTTTTGCAGATAGGTCCAGAGGTTCGGCGTGAGCGTGTACTTGGGCTGGACGCGCCGGCCCGTGTGATCGAAGAAGCGATCCTGGTCCCACGGCAGCACCGGTTCACTGCCGTCCGTGCGATGCAGGATCGAGCCGAGGCGCGGGCCGTCTGCCGGCAGATGCAGGTCGTCCCAGGAGAACGAAGTCTTGCCGCGAAAGCCGACGATGATGATCCGTTCCCGATGCTGCGGCGTGAAATGCTGGCCGTCGACCACGCGATAGTGCACTTCGTAGCCGAGTTCGTCGCGCAGGGTTTGCAGGATCACGTCGAAGGTGCGGCCCTTGTCGTGCGAGAGCAGGTTCTTCACGTTCTCCAGCAGGAACGCGGCAGGGCGTTTCGCCGCGATGATCCGCGCGACGTCGAAAAAGAGCGTGCCCTGGGTCGTGCATTCGAAACCGTGCGGCCGGCCCAGCGCGTTCTTCTTGCTCACGCCGGCGATCGAAAACGGCTGGCACGGGAAGCCGCCGAGCAGCACGTCGTGGCTCGGCACGTCTTCAGCCGGAAACGAGACGATGTCGCCGATCAGCGCATGCTCGCCGCCGCCAGGGTAATTCTCGCGATAGGTCTTGGTCGAAAAGTCGTTCCACTCGCTCGTAAAGACGCAGTCGCCGCCATGCGCCTCGAAGCCCATGCGAATCCCGCCGATGCCGGCGAACAGATCGATGAAGCGGAACTGGGCGTCGCCGCCCGCGCTGCGTTTGGCCCGCGCGCGGTTTTGCAGCAGATCGCGCAAGGCCGGTTCCAGCATCGCCGGGCACTGCGTTTCGCCTTTTTCCCAGCGGCGCACCGTCTTGATGTCCTTGCCGACATGCGCGGCGATTTCGCGTTGAGTGAAGCGGGCGCGCGCTTGCTTGAGCAGTGCGAGCGGTGCGGCGAGGGTCACGGGTGTCCTTGCTGGGAATTTTTGCGGACATTATGACCTAAGGTCGTCCCATTTCCCTATTTTTTGCGCGGCTTGGGCAGAAAATTTCCAGGTTCGGCACACCGGGGACAGGGGAAGTCCACGGCTAAATGTGGCTGTCACAGTTGCGCGTGTACGCTTCTGGCGTGACGCGAATTCCCCGCGTTGCGACGTGTTGAGGCCGCGACGTGTTTCGCGGCCTTTTTTTAACTCGTGCAAAGGGGCTGCCGCCGGCCCGGAAAGGGCCGGGGTTCAGGCTCGCAGCGCGTCAGACCGGGTGGCTGGCGTTGGCCGGATAGGGCGGTGGGAACAGGGCGGCGGTGGCAGGCGCCAATGCGTCCCAGGCCAGTTGAGGTTCAGCTTCGTACTGATCGAGCTGGAGCAGGAGGCTGTCGACCGTGCACAGTTGCGCGTGGGACAGGTTGCCGGCGTCGAGCAGTTGGTACAGACGCTTGCGCCAATACGCGGCCGGCAGGATCGGGCCGCCCAGGTCGCCGTGTAAAGACGGCCGCATCACACGCGCAATATGCGCGATGTCCCGGTCGATCAACGCGGCCTGGGATGATCCCGAAAGCGTAATGAGTGTGCGGTCCATGGCTCCTCCTTGGCACCTTTACGGCAGGCAGAGGCGGGACTTTAGGCCTTTCTGAAAATATTTTTACGCGACGCGCGCTGGAGAAACGAGGCCGTGCGCAGGCACGGGCACACCCGTTGCTGAGTACGGATACTGGCGTAATGTCGCGCCGGCATTCCAAATAGTGGAGCCGAACATGAACAAGGACCAGGTGAAGGGTGTGACTGAGCAGGTCAAGGGCAAGGTCAACGAAGCGGTCGGCAAGGCCACGAACAATCCGGGCAAGGAACTGAAGGGCGATCTGCAACAAGGCGCGGGCAAGGTGCAGAAGGCCTATGGCGACGCTAAGGAAGACGCCAAGGACAACGCCAAGCGCAACGCGCCGTAATTCGGCTTGCGACGGGTTCGACGGAAGAGGCGCTTCGGCGCCTTTTCCTTTTTGCCGACGCTTTTGCGTCGCGCAACGGCTCTTTTTCGCCCGATGGCGGATTTTGCCTGGGAGTAACCCGGGATTGGTGTCGAGAGCATTCCGCACGCGGTGCGCCGCCTTTAGACTTGGCGCATCCAACACGGAGACGGCGCCCATGACACCCGAAAAAATTCTTTCGATGTTCGAACGGCAATACCTCGAGGGCAAAACGCCCGTCGACCTGGAACAGACCTGCGCGAGCTTCGCCAGTTGGCTGGCGGCGGCGTGGGAACTGCTCGACGGCGAGCAGAAGACGCTGTTGCTGACGGTCGGCGCGTCCTTGTGGCGCGATGGTTATAACCTGCGCGCCGGCACGGCGACCAAGGATTTGTGGTGAGTGCGGGCTAGCGTGCGCGTTTTGCGTTCGCGGGCCACTCTGGTTACACGTCGACTGTAAAACCTTGCGTGCCGATAGGAGCATCGGGCCGCGCGCGCACGCGTTGCGCCGAGTCGGTTTATATTTGGCGATCTTGCATTGGGATCTTCGCTGCGGGTCGTCCGGCCGGCTGCCGGGGCCCGATTCTCTTTTCAAGCCGCCACTTTCGCACAAGGGTTACACCGCCACATGACCGAACTATCCGCTTTTCCGATCACGAAGAAATGGCCTGCCGAGCATCCGGACCGGATTCAGCTCTACTCGCTGCCCACGCCCAATGGCGTGAAGGTGTCGATCATGCTCGAAGAAACGGGTTTGCCGTACGAGCCGCATCTCGTGCGCTTCGATGCCAACGATCAGATGACGCCGGAGTTTCTGTCGCTCAATCCGAACAACAAGATTCCGGCGATCATCGATCCGAACGGGCCTGACGGCAAGCCGCTGCCGCTGTTCGAATCCGGCGCGATCCTGATTTATCTCGCGGACAAGTGCGGCCGGTTCATTCCGCAGGATGCCGTCGGCCGCTATGAAGCGATCCAGTGGGTGATGTTCCAGATGGGCGGCATCGGACCGATGTTCGGCCAGGTGGGTTTCTTCCACAAGTTCGCCGGCAAGGAGTACGAAGACAAGCGTCCGCGCGATCGCTATATCGGCGAATCGAAGCGGCTGCTCGGCGTGTTGGATCGGCAACTTGAAGGACGTGACTGGATTCTGGGCGATTCGTATTCGATCGCCGATATCGCCACGTTTCCTTGGGTGCGTAATCTGATCGGCTTCTATGAAGCGGGCGATCTCGTCGGCATTCAGGACTTCCCGAACGTGACGCGCGCACTGGCTGCGTTCGTCGCGCGACCGGCCGTGGCGAAGGGACTGGATATTCCGAAGCGTCCGTCGTAATCGATTCAGGCGGCCGGGCGGCGAGTTTCGTCGGCCGGCTGTCGTTCACCTTGGACCCGACGCGCTTTCTGCGTGGATCTTGGGTTGTCTCTCTCTCTTCTATTTGCGTTCGCTTGACGCTGCGTCGAGCGCATCGTCATCGTCCGCGATAGTGCTCAGCCATGTGATCGACGAACGCCCGCACCTTGGGCGCCACATAACGCGTTTGCGGATACAGCGCGTAGTAGTGGCGGCTTCCGAGCGTGTAGCCTGGCAAGACTTGAACGAGACGGCCGCTTCCGATGTCTGTCTGAACCGTCTGCCGCGTGAAGGCGGCAATACCCGCGCCCGCGAGCGCCGCGGAGTAGAGCGCAGTGATAGCGTCCGTTCTCAGCCGGCTGCGCGGCAGGACATGGATTGGCGCGCCTTGTTCGGACGTCAGCACCCATTCTGTCGGTGCGAGCGCGCCGGTAAAAGACAGTAACTCGTGTTCGGCGACTTGCCCGGATGTGTGTGGGAGTCCGTGTCGAGCCAGATAGGTCGGCGATGCAACCAGCACGACGTCCGAGACGGCCAAGGTCCTCGCAACCAGCGTCGTGTCCGCCAATGGTCCGCTGATGCGCAGCGCTACGTCGAAGCCCTCTGCAACGAGGTCGACGAACTGATCGCTGCACGATAGCTCTAGTTGGATGTCGGGATAACGCTTCTGGAACGCCGGAAGCCAGTCAGCTAGTTCCAGTGTGCCGATGGCAAGCGGCGCGGTGACGCGCAGCAAGCCGGCCGCCTGTTGATGTTCGTCCGCCATGGCCTGCGCCGCTGCTTCCACGCGATCGAGAATATCGACGCTGGCCTTGTAGTAGCGTTCACCCGCGGCCGTCAGCGTAAAGCGCCGCGTGTTACGGTTGAGCAACTGAACACCGAGCGAAACCTCGAGTTGCTTCAATTGACGCGACACACTCGAATGCGTGGTGTCGAGCCGTTCGGCCGCAGCCGAAAATCCCTGCGCTTCGACGATGAAGCGGAAGGCGCGCATTGCAAGCAACTGGTCCATGGGCGAGATTGGCGCTACGCGGCGTCACCACGAAGGTGAATCGGGCCAATGCTTAGCGCAGCGGTAAGTGAATGATTTCCGACGTGCTCATCACGTCGCCAAACGTAGCTTCGATTCGGCCGGTGACGCACGATGCCGAGCCGCCCGATGCTACCACGACGTCGTCGTAGCCACTAACGAGCACCGCGCTCGACAATCAGTAGGATGCCGGAATATCCGAATGACATGATGAGCTTCGTGCCGTTTATCCGGCGGCCAGCGACAGGACGTCGCTCGTGCTCATCACCGAGCCGAACGTATCCGCGATTTCAGCCAGGGCCGACAGATGCAGCGTGGCGTGCCCAACGCGCAACTCACTGTCGACGACGATGTCGCGGGTCGCGCATGCGTCGGCGACCACGACAACTTCAAAGCCTGCCGGCACTGCGTCTCGCGCGGCACCGGCTACGCAGGCGTGCGTCATGAGGCCACCCATGACGAGATGCGTGATGCCATCGTCTTTTAGCGTACGCGCGAGATCCGTGCTGGCAAATACGCTCACGGAGCTCTTCTCGACGACGCGATGGGCGGGCTTCGGTTGCATGTCCGCGTGAAATTCCACTTGCCGGCTATCGGCGGCAAACAGAGGTGAGCCGGCCGGTGCAACGTGCTGCACGTGGACGACGTGCCACCCATGGTGGTCAGCGCATTCGACAAGCTGGCGCGCGTTTTGCAACGCCGCCGCGCCATCGGGAATGGGCAGCGAGCCCGTGAAATATTCGTTCTGAAAGTCGACCAACAGCAACGCGGTGGTGTGAGCCGGCAGCGAAGCGGGTGGGCAGGCACCGAGGATGCTACGAAGTGTGCGGCTGGACATGGTTCTTTTCGGCAGTGATTGGAGAGGAACCGAGTCTAAGGCGGGCGAAGCGCCGCAACAACGCTGTGGGCTAAACAAAGTTTGTGCGTGATTTGCACAGTTCGACGCCGCCACAGCGGCCTTCTCGTGCGACGACGACCATCGCTGCGACCATAGGGTATTAGGCGACTCGTGGAACTCTCGTAGCCCGATCCTTACCAAACATCTCGAGAAATTATCGACTGTCACCATCCGCGTAGTTGGATATTCGCGACGCGTCCCCGGAATAGGCAATGAATCAACCTCAGCACGTCCGGATTGCTGGCCTCGACGGCTTACGCGCACTTTCCGTCATTGCGGTATTTCTTGCGCATACCGGTCTTGCCGGCGTTGTGGGGGGCGGGTATGTCGGTGTCGATGTATTTTTCGTCTTGAGCGGCTACCTGATCACCAACCTACTCGTAGCCGAACACTTGCGCACCGGCCGGATCGATTTGCCGGCGTTTTATTGGCGGCGCGCCCGGCGGCTTTATCCGGCTCTATTGCTGATGCTTGCAGGCGTCGGTGTCTATTGTCTGATATTTCCTGCCCCGTTGAGATTGGGTCTGGAAGTTCTGCCGGCTTTCTTCTATGTGATGAATTGGGTGCGTGCGTTCGAGATCTACGATGCGCATCTCACCGGACATACATGGACCCTTGCGATCGAGGAGCAGTTTTACCTTGTCTGGCCGCTGATCCTGCTGGGCGTGTTGAAATTTTGGCCACGGCGCATCCTGATCGCGGTTGCGCTTCTCACGGTCGCGGTGATTGGGTGGCGTTCGTTTCTGATGTCGCATGACTTCCCGGTGGTCCGCGTTTATTGTGGTTTCGATACTCACTCCGACGGTCTTCTGATCGGCGCGTTGCTGGCAGTGGCGCCTCGCCGCTGGACCTCCTGGGCCGGCAAGTTGTGGCCGGTTGCTGCTGCCTATCTCTGTTTCGTGCTGCTGAGCGAGACCGGCGTCGAGTTTTCGTTGCAGGCGTTGGGTTATCCGCTGACACCGTTAGCCGCAGCACTCATCATTGCGAAGGTCGTGACGGATCAGCGTTCCACGTTGGTTCGGGTGCTCAATATCGCGCCGCTGGTGGGACTAGGGCGAGTTTCGTACGGCTTTTACCTGTGGCACTACGTTGTCCTGCAGTCGATGCTCTACGGCGGACATGACACGATGGGCGCATTTTTCGGTGGCTTCTCCCACCCGGATATCGCCATGGTGACGATCACTTTCGTCATATCGATGGCACTGACCCTGTTCTCGTGGTTTGTCGTCGAAAAACCGGCAATGAGATTGCGGTTCCCGTGGCGGCGACGCGGTGGCGACCCGAACCGAAGCCGGTGCGCGAGATACGCGACCGACGAAAACGGCCATTAGCGTAATGGGCGACGTTTGCCGCGTCTGCAACACTTAATAGTCGGGGGCGTAACCATCAATTTGTTTAGTTTCCGTGTCAGTCGATAGTTAATTGATTTGTTCGGCTGCAGTGCAAGACATGGTAAGTTGCACGGTGCCAGTCCCCACGCCGAGAGGTAGTTCATGAATCTGGTCACGACGCTGCGCCGCGGACATCTTCTGAAACATGCCAATCTGTCGGGAGTCGGTCTCGAGATAGGGCCGTACGATCAGCCAACCGTCTTCAAGTCGGAAGCCGATGTGCGATATCTGGACTGGAAAGATAAAGAGCAACTGGTTCGGGAGTGCACGCATCCGGACATGATCGTCGACATACCCGAAATCGATTACGTGGTTCATTCGAACCGGTACGGCGACTACATCAGCGATAAGTTCGATTACATAATCGCGAATCATGTGATGGAACACGCGCCCAACATGATTCAATGGCTGTCCGACTTATGCGACATGATGCAGCCGGGCGGAATCCTGTTTCTCGCCTTGCCCGACAAGAAGTTCAGTTTCGACAAATATAGGCAGGACACGGCGCTGAGCCATTTCGTGGCCGAGTATCTGGCGGGCGTCGAGGAAATCCCGCGCGAACATCAAATCGAATGCGAGATCTATTACGACGAAGCATTCGTCAACAAGCCGATGCATGTGGCCGACAAGCTGGATATGAACCGTATCCGGCAGAAGCTGCAGGCGCCTCCGCATGTCGGTATTCACAGTCACGTTTTCGAGAGCGGCACGATCGTGTCCAAGGTTTTGAAGCCGATCCTGAAGATGGGTTTCGTGGAATTCAATCTCGTCGACTTCGTGCCTGCGCGCGGAGAAACCGGCGGAGAGATGATCATTGTTTTTCGCAAGGAACCTCCTCGCGTTGAGCTTACGACCGAGGAGTTCTACGGCACTCCGGTGGGTACGGAGAGGGCGGTGAGCATGAGTGCCGACCCGGCTGAGCGGCTCGCCGAAGCCGAACAAGCTCTTGCGGAAATGCGAGCCAAGGTCGCAGTGATGCAAGAGGAGATCGCATCAAGGACTTCGACGATCAGGGAACTCGAGTCATCGACCTCCTGGCGAATCACGGCGCCGTTGCGTGCCGCGGTGACGAAGCTTCGCGGGCTAGGTGCGAGGGGGCGAAACGTATCGTATTGAGTGCGCGCGTCGAAGCGGCTATGTACCCCGGTGTATCTGGCCGCCGCGTCGCAAGAGATGCGGATAGTCGCTTTGGGGTCAAGGCGGCAGGGTGAACAGGCAATTTCGTGAAAAACGCTCCAGCATCGAGGCACAGCTGACACGGCCGCACCGCTTCTTTGTATGATATTCGGCAGATGCCCTTCACCATTTGTCGGAGACCCCATGAAACCGATCAAATTGCGTGTGCCGCGCGAGGAAGCCGCCGACCTGCCGGACGATCTCACCGCATGGGCGAGCCTCTCTGGCGTTGATCCGGGACTGACCGTGTTGAGCGAGCCCGGGTCCACGACCGACAGTAGCTCACCGGTTCTGTACCAGGTCTACGTGAGCCAAAGCTTCTTCGAGCAATTCCCGGAATGGCGGATGTATATCGAGCAGTAGTCGATCACGGCTCGGTAAGCGTTTTTGAAAACATCATATGAAATCCCTGGTTATATTCATCGACAGGTTTCTGTAAGATAATGGCTCACGTCAGCGCCCCGAGCGCGGTGTGTGTGTTTTGAGCCGCAGCGTTGCCTGCGGCTTTTTTTTTGCTGAGCCTTTCTGAACCAGGTGGTAGTTTCCCTGGTGGCTCACCTTGGGGCATGGCGGTTGCGCGATGTTGGCTGCATACGCGGACCATCGCGTCAGGAGATTGATCATGGTTTGCCAAACCTATGCTCCGTATCGCGGGTTCAGAATCGACGTTCAGGTCACGACCGGGAAGACGTTGTGTTTGCACAATGTCGGACGCCGGTACAAGGTGTCCTGGACTATCAGTTCGTCGAGTCAACCTGTACAAAAGGTTGCAAGTTTTCCAGAGCAACTGGAATTCATCTCTGAGCAGGATGCGTTCAGATATGCGGAGAAGCGAGCGCATACGTTTATAGACTGTATGCACTCGGGAAACGCCGTCGAGCATACGGTATATGGCACCGTTCACGGTCCATTTGCAGATACATCGGCACACGCGACGCCCAAACCCTGACGCGCGCGAGGTCGGAGCCACACTGCGCATAGCTCGCACACCGCCTGCAGCCATTCCGCTTATCGCGATACTTCAGAACCCCAGCGAAAATGCCGATACTGAAGCCGCAGAAGAATGTCGTCACACGAATTGAGTCGGCCTGGATGCCGGCAAATGCGGTGGGGTGATGGGATGCTGAAAATATCGTGTGTGGTGCTCGCGGCTGCACTTGCGTTGCCGCTTACGTCCGAGTCGGCACCAATCGGTGATTGGATCACTGGCGCGACTGATGATGGACAACTCTTCGCCGGTTCGGTAAACGATAGCGGCGGAATGTTGATGAAAGCGTGCAGACCTTCAGAAGGAGTCTGCTACTGGTATCTCATGACAGCCACCAACTGCGAGAAAGGGGTGACCTCGCCAGCCCTGTTTTCTACATCCCTTGGCGCCATTCCTTTTCAACTCACCTGCGACACGTCGATTACGCAAAGTGGCCGCCCCATGTTCCGCGCACAGATTGGCAACCCGGACGCGATGGATTCGCTGCTTGACTCTACTATGCCTCTCGGGATTGCCGTCGCCCTTCAGGATGGCAGATTCGCCGTCTACCGCTTCTCCATGTCGGGAGCCAAGCAGGCAGTTTCAATTCTGATGCAGGGCGCGGCCAAGCTTAGCAATTCGAATCGGCAGGGCACGCGGGATTCTGCTCTCTAGTCTCGAACTGCCAAGAATCATTTAGCCGGCCGAGCAGGCCGGCACGCTTAGCGCCCGTGGCCGCCGCCGTGGCCCCCACCATGTCCACCGCCGCGGCCACCTTCCCAGTGTCCCCGCCCGTAACCGTGGTCCCAACCGCCATGGTGGTAATCCCCGTGATGGTAACCGCCGCCGCCTCCAGCCCAGACGTTGATGCTGCCGTAGCCGTATGCGGGTACATAGTCGGGCCCGTATCCAGGATCGGCGTACCCGTAGCCAGCCGGATATGCGACGCAACCCGACAGAGCGGCAGCCAAACTGGTAATTGCGATAAGCCTGAGCATGTTGCACCTCCTTAAAAGATCAGAGTTGGGGGTGCAGAACGAAGTTCGGCGCGAATTGTGTCCGCAGGTTACTGGCGCGCCGAGACCGCTACTTTGAGCGCAACAGACGCGCCGCGCAGATCTGATGGATGCCACAAACCGCCGGCGATTTATAGTCGAGCATCCAGCCATCGACAAGGAGCGGCAGGTGAGGCTGTACGTTTCCATCACCTGCGGCGTCAACTCAGCCGCTATCTGCCCGAGCGCGATGCATTCCTGTCAATCCAAACGCGCTCCGTTCGCCTGGCCAGCAATTGGTATTGATTTGTGAACCACGCCATGAAAATTTCTACAAAACATTCACGCCTGCAATGCGATTAGATCTCTTGCTCTCGGCGCTTCCGAATGATTGGCCTGCTATGGATTAGGCTATTACATTGTGCCGTGCCGTGAGTCGCGACCAGACTAGCCTCTGAGCGGGGATCTCGATCAGATGGTGGGCTACCGCTGCGACCGCAATGGCCGCCAGCCAATACGCGATTGCCTTGGTAGAAATCGAATAGCTTGGCGTCATGTAGCCGTGGTCTTCCGCGTACCGCAATACGAGTTGATGAACCATGTATAAGGCAAAGCTGATCTCGCCTAGGTAAATGAGTGGTCGCGCATTTAAAAGGCGAGACAAGATGCCTTTTTCAAGCGCGAAAACGGCTATTAGCAAAGCGAACACAATGGCCGCTCCGCAGTTTGATAGCCAAATAGCAACAGGCTTGTTGGGATGGAAAGGTAGGTCGGAGACGAATTTGAGATCTGCGGCCCACACCGCCGACACTGCGATCAATGCGACGCCAATTTCAATCACGCTCGCTGGCCAGCCGGTTTTGATGGCTCGCCCCAGTTTCTCCCGCAGTTGATAGGCAGCGATGCCCATCATAAATTCGCTCAGTCTGGTGATCGGTGAAATGTACGCGGACCACAACATCAACGGGCGTCCCATGTTCTTAAAGGCAAGCAGCATTGCGGCGGTAAGAAGCACGGTGCCCGCGAGCTTGACGGCCCAAGTGGTGTTCGCTCGCCAAATCAGTAGCGGGAAGACCGCATAAAAGAACGCCTCATCGGACAGGCTCCATGAAACCCCGTTCAACGAGAAATAGTCGTTGATGTTCCATGACCAGGCATGCAGCAGCAGAACATTGAGCGCCGCTGCCGCGCCCGCAATAGAACCGCCTTCAAAGTGAATCAGCCATGCGGCTGCCGCAGCGCCAGCAAGGTGCAGGGGCCAAATCCTGGCGAACCGTTTCAGATAAAAGGAGCGAAGGTCATTCTTTGATGTGATCGTTCTGTGGGTATGGGCGAGAATATAACCAGACAGAACGAAGAAAAGGGATACCGCCTGCGTGAGCGCAAGATGGTTCGCGAGGCCGAAATAGCCGAACTCTCTGCGAGTATGAAAAACGACCACCATGGCGGCAGCAAAGAATCGCAACGATGTCAGCGAATGGATTTTTTCTGCTTTCACTGGTAAGGCCTCGAAAGATTGCGAGATATTACCAGCGTCACGGCAGGTGCCGTCAGAACGATACGTCATCGTCGACACATCTGCGCCCTCCCAGATAACGGGCGAGTGAACCGCATCATCGCTCGGCGGCACGCCTATGTGCATCCAAAGGTTAACTCGGCCTCCTGAGGCGTCCACCCGCGAACACCATGCGTCTGCATGCCGACCTGATGTCAGTATGCAAATGCCCTGCGCGATGCCCAGCGATGCTCAGGCTTTCGACAAGCGGTCTATGCGAAAGGCGTATCCAGCGTCCGACGTCCAGCATCTTCCTTTGACTTAATTGGCGCGCAGTCAGCCATCCCTGCGAACAGATCTCCGGCATCATTGAGACGTGCTGCGGATCTCCGTTCGTCGTCATACTGCGGATCGTTTTCGCAGAGGTACCGGCGCAACCCATCCAACGTAGGGAGTGTTGAGCAAGTTTTGCATGGATTCGCTCGAGGCGGCTGTTTAGATACCAACCCTGCGCGAACCACAGCACGACTGCCAACGAATCTGGATTGTGTTGGGCAAACGTGGGCACTGATGACAGCAAAAAGCCCCACAGCGCAAGGCATACGGGGCTTTTCTGGGCAAACTTGGGTGCTGCTGGGAAGCTAGTTGGTCCCCCTGACAGGAATCGAACCTGTATCTAGCGCTTAGGAGGCACTTGTTCTATCCATTGAACTACAGGGAGAGGACCAAACCAAAATGATCGCCGCAATCCCGCTATCGAACAAGGTCCGCGAGGATCGGGCGAGTCCAAATTCGCCAGCGAGCGCAGAGTATATCAAACACGCCCAAACGCGAGGAGGGCCGTGCAGGAGCGCCGAAGCCCGTCCCACAAAGCAAACGGCCCAGCAGTCAAAGCCTGCTGGGCCATGTGAACTGCCCGGGCGATCGCTCCAGCGCGCGCAACGACCTAACGCAGCGCCCCGGCAGCCCGATAAACCCGCCTCAGAACTCCACCACCGCGAACTCAGCCTTGCCCACGTCGCACAGCGGGCAGCGCCAGTCTTCGGGAATCGCGGCGAAGCGCGTGCCCGGCGCGATGCCTTCCTCTGGCAGGCCTTCTTCCTCGTTGTAGATCCAGCCGCAAATCAGGCAGACCCAGCTCTTATATTCAGTCACTTCAATTACTTCGCTCACGACGCACTCTTCTCTAGTTCAATGCAAGATCCGCCCAGTCTGCCCCTTTTTTGGGCACGGCGGCGACCCGCAATATTACCGGAATTTGTCAATCCGGCTGAAAACGGCCGATGTCGCAGCGCCGCAAAGTGTCTGGCACCACGCCGAACCCACTCGACGGACCGCGTCACACACAGCGTGTATGCTCTGATCCGCAGCAGATCTTTTGGACCGGCGCGCCGGGGCGCCTGGCATGAACTGCGACGATCGGCCTCAGGCCACTGAGGCGCCATCGCCGCCGACATGGCCCGCGCATGACTTTCGTTTCCCAAAAAGGAGAAAAACGATGTTCAAGAACAAATGGTTGGTCGGTGCGGCATTGGCCGGATTGCTCGCCGTATCCGGCGCGGCGCAGGCCGCGAGCGTGTCGTTCGTGCAGCCGGCGGACGGCGCGACCGTCAGCAATCCAGTCCACGTGGTGTTCGGCGTCGACGGCATGAAGATCGCGCCGGCCGGCACGATGACGGAAGGCACGGGCCACCATCATCTGCTGGTGGACGGCAAGCCGCTGCCCAAGGGCGAGGTCATCCCCGCGAACGACAAGTCGCTGCACTTCGGCAAGGGCCAGACCGAAACCGATCTGACGCTGCCGCCGGGCGACCACACGCTGACGCTGCAATTCGGCGACGGCGCGCATCGTTCGTACGGTCCGGAAATGAGCAAGACCATCACGGTGCACGTGAAGTAACCCGCCGCACGAGACAGCCGGGTGGGTGCAACTGCCCGTCCGGCGTCCGCGCCATGCGCAGCCGGGCTATCCGCGTCGGGCAAGCCGGCCGTTCGATCTATCTCTTCCGGCATACAGGCACCCGCCCGTGCGCCCGGTACAATGGGCAGTTCCGACTCATCGCTGTCTTCTCCAATTCTCCATGTCGCTTTACACCATTACCGGAGCCCAACTGGCGTTCGGTCACGTCGCGTTGCTCGATCACGCGGATTTCTCTCTCGAAGCGGGCGAACGCGTCGGGCTGATCGGCCGCAACGGCGCGGGCAAGTCGTCGCTGCTGAAGATCGTCGCCGACCTGACCAAGCCTGACGACGGCCTCGTCACGCGCCAGCAGAGTCTGAGCACGATTTACGTACCGCAGGAGCCGGAGTTCGACACGGACGACACGGTGTTCGAAGCGGTCGCCGCCGGCCTCACGCACGCCCGCGCGCTGCTGGACGAATACGACGCGGTCGCCAATCAGCTCGCCGACGAGCCGGAAGGCCCGGAGCACGACGCGCTGATGTCGCGCATGAACACGCTGCAATCGGCGCTTGACCATTCGGACGCCTGGAACTGGAGCACGCGCGTCGCGACCACGCTGCAGCAGATCGGCCTGAACGGCGAGGCGCGGGTGGGCTCGCTGTCGGGCGGCATGCAAAAGCGCGTGGCGCTGGCGCGCGCGCTGGTCGTGCAGCCGGACGTGCTGCTGCTTGACGAGCCGACCAACCACCTCGATTTCGACGGCATCCGCTGGCTCGAAGACCTGCTGGTGTCGCTGCGCGCGGGCCTGCTCTTCATTACCCACGACCGCGCGTTCCTCGATCGAGTCGCCACGCGCATCGTCGAACTAGATCGCGGGCGTCTGTTGTCGTATCCGGGTAATTTCTCGGCTTATCAGACGCGCAAGGCGCAGCAGCTCGAAGTCGAGCAAGTGGAAGCGGCCAAGTTCGACAAGCTGCTCGCGCAGGAAGAAGTGTGGATTCGCAAGGGCGTCGAGGCGCGCCGCACGCGTAGCGTCGGCCGGATTGCGCGGCTCGTGGAAATGCGCAACCAGCGCGCGGAACGCCGCAACGTGCAGGGCAACGTCAAGCTCGACGTCGGCCAGGGCGAGAAGTCCGGCAAGATCGTCGCCGAATTGACCGACGTCACCAAGCGCTACGGTTCGCGCACGGTGGTCGACAGCTTCACGGCCACCGTCATGCGCGGCGACAAGATCGGCTTTGTCGGGCCTAACGGTGCGGGCAAGACCACGCTGCTCAAGATGATCCTCGGTGAATTGGCGCCTGACGAAGGCACGGTGCGCATCGGCACGAATCTGCAGGTCGCGTATTTCGACCAGATGCGCGCGCAACTTGATCTGGACAAGAGCCTCGCCGATACCATCAGCCCGGGCAGCGAGTGGGTGGAAGTCAACGGCCAGAAGAAGCACGTCATGAGCTATCTCGGCGACTTCCTGTTCGCGCCGGAACGCGCGCGTTCGCCGGTCAAGTCGCTGTCGGGCGGCGAGCGTAACCGCCTGCTGCTCGCGCGTCTGTTCGCGCGTCCGGCCAACGTGCTGGTGCTCGACGAACCGACCAACGACCTCGACATTCCGACACTCGAACTGCTCGAAGAACTGCTCACGGAATACGACGGCACGGTGCTGCTGGTCAGCCACGATCGCGCGTTCCTCGATAACGTCGCGACCTCGGTGATCGCGTCGGAAGGCGGCGGTAAGTGGCGCGAGTACGTCGGCGGCTTTACCGATTGGCAGATCCAGCGCGACCGTTCGCAGCAAATGGCGCTGGACGCGCAGAAAGAAGCCGGCAAGGACGCGGGCAAAGATGCGGCCGCGGCCAAAGACAGTTCCGCTGGCCGCAATACGCAACGCGCCGCGAAGCTGTCGTTCAAGGAGCAGCGCGAACTGGAGGCGCTGCCCGAGAAGATCGCCGCGCTGGAAGCCGAGCAGAAAGCGATTGGCGCACAACTCGAAGACGGCTCCGTATTCGCCAAAGACGCGCAGGAAGGCACGCGTTTGACGGAGCGCTATGCCGCGATCGACGAAGAACTGCTGGTCGCGCTCGAGCGTTGGGACGAGCTGGAAAACCGGCGCAAATGAGGCGCGGGGGCGGCGCGGGATGGGGCCGCGCCACCGCCGTCCCTTATCCAGACGGCCAATCCCGTGCATCGTGAATTGCCGCGCGTATCGAAATCAGTAAAATACCCCGCGAACAGGCTTCCCCGGCGTTCGCACCAGCGTCGACGTTGCCCGCCTTGTTGCACATGCAGGGCAGGCTTCGAGCCGCCGTCGAGCGCGCCAACGGGAAGCCATGCGACAAAACAGCTTGCCCGCACTGCGGGCACCCCACCTAACCCCGTTGTTTCGTTTCGCTTTTTTTGAAAACTCAACGCATTGTCCACAGACCTGTGAACAGGACCTGTGGACAACGATGAACCGACGCACCCGAGTCAACCATGTCTACGAAAAAGCCAAACGCCGCGTATAGCGAAGCGTCGATCAAGGTGTTGAAGGGTCTGGAGCCGGTCAAGCAACGGCCCGGGATGTACACCCGCACCGAGAATCCGCTGCACATCATTCAGGAAGTCATCGACAACGCGTCGGACGAGGCCCTCGGCGGCCACGGCCGGCAAATCACGGTCACGCTGCACGCGGACCATTCGGTCTCGGTCGAGGACGACGGCCGCGGCATTCCCTTCGGTCTGCATCCGGAAGAAGGCGTGCCGGTCGTCGAGATCGTTTTCACGCGTCTGCACGCGGGCGGCAAGTTCGACAAAGCCGCCGGCGGCGCGTACACGTTTTCGGGCGGCTTGCACGGCGTCGGCGTGTCCGTCACCAACGCGCTGTCCACGCGCCTCGACGTCACCGTGTGGCGCGACGGCAAGATCGCCGAACTGAGTTTCGCCAATGGCGACGTCGCCAAGGAACTCGAAGTGCGGGCCGCCGCGAAAGGCGACAAGAAATCCGGCACGCGTGTCACCGCGTGGGCCAATCCCAAGTACTTCGATTCGCCGAACCTGCCGCTCGGCGAACTGCAACGTCTGCTTCGTTCGAAGGCCGTGCTGTTGCCGGGCGTCGAAGTCACGCTGATCAACGAGAAAACCGGCGAACAGCAAACCTGGAAATACGAAGACGGTCTGCGCGGCTATCTGCTCGAAGGCATGAACGGCAGCGATCTGCTGATTCCGCTGTTCGAGGGCGAGCGCTATGCCGAAAACTCGCGCGCGAGCGAAGAGACGTTCGCTGAGGGCGAGGGCGCCGCATGGGTGGTCGCGTGGAGCGAGGAAGGTACGCTCATGCGCGAGTCGTACGTCAACCTGATTCCGACGCCCGCGGGCGGCACTCACGAATCCGGTTTGCGCGACGGTCTGTATCAGGCGGTGAAGAGTTTCGTCGAGTTGCACAACCTGCAGCCGAAGGGCGTCAAGCTGCTCGCAGAAGACGTGTTCGCGCGAGTGTCGTTCGTGCTTTCCGCGAAGGTGCTCGATCCGCAATTCCAAGGGCAGATCAAGGAACGCCTGAATAGCCGCGACGCGGTCAAGCTGGTGTCGTCGTTCGCGCGGCCGGCGTTGGAGTTGTGGCTGAATCAGCACGTCGAGCACGGCAAGAAGCTCGCCGACCTCGTCATCAAGCAGGCGCAGGCGCGCACGCGCGCCGGGCAGAAGGTCGAGAAGCGCAAGAGCTCGGGTGTCGCGGTGCTGCCGGGCAAACTGACCGATTGCGAATCGACGGAAATCGGCCGCAACGAACTGTTCCTCGTCGAGGGTGACTCGGCGGGCGGTTCCGCGAAGATGGGCCGCGACAAGGAATATCAGGCCATCCTGCCGCTGCGCGGCAAGGTGCTGAACACGTGGGAAACCGAGCGTGACCGCCTGTTCGCCAACAACGAGGTGCACGACATCTCGGTGGCGATCGGCGTTGATCCGCACAGCCCTGACGACAAAGTCGACTTGTCGAATCTGCGCTACGGCAAGATCTGCATTTTGTCGGACGCGGACGTCGACGGCTCGCACATTCAGGTGCTGTTGCTCACGCTGTTCTTCAAGCATTTCCCGCAGCTGATCGAACGCGGACATGTGTGCGTGGCGCGTCCGCCGCTGTTCCGGGTCGACGCGCCCGCGCGCGGCAAGAAGCCGGCGCAGAAGCTGTACGCGCTCGACGAAGGCGAACTCGAAGCGATTCTCGACAAACTGCGCAAGGACGGCGTGCGCGACACGCAATGGTCCATCAGCCGCTTCAAGGGTCTCGGCGAAATGAGCGCGGAGCAGTTGTGGGACACCACGATGAACCCCGACACGCGGCGCCTCTCCCCGGTGGCGCTCGGCGAACTCGACTACGACGCCACGGTCGCGCGCATGACGATGCTGATGGGCAAGGGCGAAGCGGCGTCGCGCCGCAGCTGGCTGGAAGAAAAGGGCAACGAAGTAGAAGCGGATATCTGAGCGCTTTTTAAAGCGCACTCACTCCGCACGAAAACTTCACGCCAAACACGGATACGGAATCTAGATGGACGACGATAACACTCTCGACCTTTTCACCGAGCCGCCGCCCCCGGAGGGCGACTTTCTCACGCTCGGCAACTACGCGGAACGCGCGTACCTCGACTATGCGGTGAGCGTGGTCAAGGGCCGCGCGCTGCCGGATGTGTGCGACGGCCAGAAGCCGGTGCAGCGCCGCATCCTGTTCGCGATGAACGACATGGGTCTGTCCGACAACGCGAAGCCGGTCAAGTCGGCGCGCGTGGTCGGCGACGTGCTCGGTAAGTATCACCCGCACGGCGACCAGTCCGCGTACGACGCACTGGTGCGTCTCGCGCAAGACTTTTCGATGCGCTATCCGCTGATCGACGGCCAGGGCAATTTCGGTTCGCGCGACGGCGACGGCGCGGCGGCAATGCGGTACACGGAAGCGCGCCTCACGCCGATCGCGAAGCTGCTGCTCGATGAAATCAACCAGGGCACGGTCGATTTCATGAAGAACTACGACGGCGAGTTCGACGAGCCGAGGTTGTTGCCGGCGCGCTTGCCGTTCGTGCTGCTGAACGGCGCGTCCGGCATCGCGGTGGGTCTGGCCACGGAAATCCCGTCGCACAATCTGCGCGAAGTCGCGGGCGCCACCGTTGCCATGATCCGCAATCCGAAGATCACGCACGCGGAATTGATTCAGCACATTCCGGGTCCGGACTTCCCGGGCGGCGGCCAGATCATTTCGAGCGAAGCGGAAATCTCCGCGGCGTACGAATCCGGCCGCGGCAGCCTCAAGGTGCGCGCGCGCTGGAAGATCGAAGAGCTCGCACGCGGCCAGTGGCAACTGGTGATCACCGAACTGCCGCCGAATACGGCCGCGCAGAAAGTGCTCGAGGAGATCGAAGAGCAGACCAATCCGAAGATCAAGCTCGGCAAGAAGGCGCTCACGCCCGAACAGTTGCAGACCAAGCAGACCATGCTGGCGCTGCTCGACGCGGTGCGCGACGAGTCCGGCAAGGACGCGCCGGTGCGTCTCGTGTTCGAGCCGAAGTCGAGCCGCATCGATCAGACCGATTTCGTCAATACGCTGCTCGCGCATACGAGCCTGGAATCCAACGCCTCGCTGAATCTGGTGATGGTCGGTGGCGACGGCCGGCCGCGTCAGAAGGGCTTGAGCGAAATCCTGCACGAGTGGATCGCGTTCCGCTTCGCCACGGTCACGCGCCGCACGCGTCATCGTTTGTCGAAGGTCGACGACCGGATTCACATCCTCGAAGGCCGGATGATCGTCTTTTTGAATATCGACGAAGTCATCCGCATCATCCGCGAATCGGACGAACCGAAGGTCGCGTTGATGGCCGCGTTCGGCCTGTCCGATCGCCAGGCCGAGGACATTCTTGAAATCCGGCTGCGTCAGTTGGCGCGGCTCGAGAAGATCAAGATCGAGAAGGAACTCGCCGAACTGAAAGACGAGAAGGCCAAGCTGGAAGAGCTGCTCGGCAGCGAACCGGCGATGAAGCGCCTGCTCATCAAGGAAATCGAAGGCGACGCCAAGCAGTACGGCGACGAGCGCCGCACGCTGATCCAGCAAGAAAAGCGCGCGACGTTCGAAGCGCGCGTGGTCGATGAACCGGTGACGGTCGTCGTCTCGCAGAAGGGCTGGGTGCGTGCGCTGAAGGGCCACGGCCTGGACGCGGCGGGCTTCACGTTCAAGGCCGGCGACGGCCTCTACGCGGCCTTCCAGTGCCGCACGCCGGACACGCTGGTCGCGTGGGGCAGCAACGGCCGCGTCTATTCGGTCGCGGTGGCGATGCTGCCGGGCGGCCGCGGTGACGGTGTGCCGGTCACGTCGCTGATCGAACTAGAATCGGGCAGCCATCTGATGCATTACTACGCGGCGTCTGCGGATCAGGCGTTGCTGCTTGCTTCGAGCAATGGCTTCGGCTTCGTCGCCAAGGTCGGCGACATGGTGAGCCGCGTGAAGGCCGGCAAGTCGTTCATGACGATCGACGCCGGCGCCGCGCCGCTCGCGCCGATGCCGATGCTGCCGGACGCGACGCACATTGCGTGTCTCTCCTCGGGCGGGCGTTTGCTGGTGTTCGGCCTCGACGAGATGAAGACGCTCTCGGGCGGCGGCCGCGGCGTCACGCTGATGGGTCTCGACGACAAGGAAACGCTCGTGCAGGCGCTGGCCATCAATAACGCGGGTGTCGTGTTGATCGGCACGCGCCGTGGCGGCCGCGTCGACGAAGAAAAGGTGAGCGGCGCCGCGCTCGCGCCGCATATCGGCAAGCGGGCGCGCAAGGGCCGCGCGCCTGAGAGCAAGATGAAGCTCGAAGGCATGCGTCCCGTGCTGGCCGTTTAACAAAGCTTGACGCTGGAACACGGCAAGCGTCTGCTAGCATGCGAGGCGCTTGTCGTGCGTAGTACAAAACCGGGGAGCAGCATCGCCATTGCGGTGGGCATGCTGCGATAACAACTACAAAAACGGCGTGAAAGCCACGAATGCCATGGAACTGCGTGCATAGCGCGCGGTCGAATGCGCTCAATAGCCGCTCGTTATACGCGGTGTGGCGTCGTCGGGAGAGGAAAACAACATGAACAAGGCTATCGAACTCGCGCTCTTTCTCCATCTGCTCGCGGTTGCCGTGTGGGTAGGTGGGATGGTGTTCGCGCATTTCTGTCTGCGCCCGGCAATTGCCGATCTCTCGCCTCAATTACGCTTGCCGTTGTGGGAATCGGTGTTCGGCCGCTTCTTCAATTGGGTCGCCGCCTCCGTGCTGGTGATTCTCCTCACCGGCGGCTTCCTGCTGATGCAATTCGGCGGTGGGCATGCCACCTGGCCGCTGCATGCCATGGCCGGCCTCGGCATTGTGATGATGCTGATCTTCGGGCACATCCGTTTCGCCGTGTTCCCGCGCATCCGCCGCGCAGTGCAGGCGCAAAAATGGCCGGATGGCGCGCGGGCCGTCGGCACGATCCGTCGTCTGGTGCTGATCAATATCGTGCTTGGCGTGGTGACGATCGGCGTCGCGGTGCTGTCGCGCGGCTTCTAAGATTTTGCAATTGCCCGTTTGAAGTCCGATCGCCGCGTGGTGACACCGCCGCGCGGCGCACCCTTGAAGCCTCGCCACCATCGAGCGAAGCGCCGCTGCGCTGTCTAGATCAGCGCGCCATACGCGAGCCACAGCCCGCACACCACCGCGACCGTCCCGTACACCACGTACACCGGCACCTTCAGCTTGGCGAAGCACATCGCGGAGAACAACGCGGTCAGCAGATAAACCGGTTTGAACGGCACATGCGCGGCAATGCGCAGCACGGCCACCGCGAGAAACGCGGTGGTGACGGCGCGCAGGATCCGCATGCCGTGCTCGAAGCGCGGATTGGCCTTCAACTGATGCAGATGCCGCTGTGCCAGCACGACGAGGCACCCCGACGGCACGAATAACGCAAGCGTGGCAATCAGCGCGCCCACCCAGCCATCCACCAGATAGCCGAAGAACGGCACCACGTTCAACAGCGGCCCGGGCGACAGCGGCGACAGCGAGAACGCCAGCGTGAAGTCGTTATCGGAGACGCCGATCGCCGGCGTGACGAACAGCGTCTTGAGCACCGGCAACGCCGAGAAGCCGCCGCCGAACAACGTCATGCCGGCACCCGCAAGCCGCGGCCACAACAGCGCCAGTTCGTAGCGATGCGGCAACGGCATCGCGAACAACACGAGAAACACGCTCAGGGCGGTCAGCATCTGCCAGTCGCCACGCGCGAACGACGCGACGACGCGCGAGTTCCGAACCGGGCTCACCAGCCAGCCGGTGCCGAAGGCCGCCCCGAGCATGACGACATAAGCGGCCGGACTGCGCGCATAGAAGAGCGCGATGCAACCCAGCACCGCCGCGCCCCATTCGAGTTTGCCGCGCACCAGCGCACGCGTCTGTTTATACCAGGTGATCGCGATCAGCGTGGCCAGGACGACACTGAAGTGATTGAGCAAGGTTTGCGAGGCGGCGGCGCGCACGAACGGCGTGCGATAGAAGATCGCAAACAATGTCATCAGCATGAAGAAGGGCAGCACGCTGGCAATGCCCGCGACCCAGGCGCCGGTGCGTCCGCGCAGCGCATGTCCGAGTTGCACGGCGACATTGCAGCCTACCGGGCCGGGCACCATCCAGGCGAGCGCGATCAGATCGGAGAAAGCGACGCGCGAGAGGCGTCCTTCGCGTTCGACATAGTGGTTTTCAAGTTGCGCCATGAGCGCGAGGCCGCCCCATGACAGCGCGGACAGGCCGAATACGACCCGAAACAGCGTCCATAGCGGTTCCCGTTCGCCTCGTCGGGCAGCATCCTGGCTCGTGATCATCTGCATGGCGCCACGAGCGCCCGGCAGGCGGCCGCTCGTCCTTTGAGATCATCGTTTAGTGGTTTTGACGCGGCCGGCGGGCGGCATCGCGCTGTGATGCAGTACAGCGAGAATGTAGCCGGTTTTGCGGCGCTGCGGGTAGATGACCCGTGACGACCCGCTGCGTGCGCCGCTCAGGTGTTGGTGCTGGACACGCTGCTGGCGCTGTCGGCTTCGTGCGCGGTGCGGCGGCCCGTCATGCCGCAGACGCCGAAACGTTCGAGCAGCGCCGGAATCGCGTCCACCGGAACTGGACGCGAGAACAGGAAGCCTTGCGCCTCGATATGGCCGAGCGCGGCGAGCCACGCGATCTGCTCTTCGGTCTCCGTGCCTTCGACTACCACCGTGAGCCCGAGCGAACGCGCCAGATTGACGATCGCGGTGACCATCACGCAGACGCTGCGGTCGCCCGGAATTGCCTGGATGAACGAACGGTCCACCTTCAACGTATCCACCGAGAAGCGGTTCAGATAAGACAGCGACGAATAGCCGGTGCCGAAATCATCGAGCGCGATGCGCACGCCGAGACGCTTCAACGCGAAGATCTTCTCCGAGACGAGTTCGGGATACTCCATCATCGCCGTTTCGGTGATTTCGAGCTCGAGGCGGCGCGCGGAGATACCGCTTTCCTCGATGGCGTGCGAGATCGTTTCGTACAGGTCGCCGCGCCAGAACTGCACCGCCGAGATGTTCACCGCCAGCGACAGCGTGTCGTAGCCCTGTTGCTGCCACAGCGCGAGTTGCCGGCAGGCGGTCTCGATCACGAAGTCGCCGATCGGCACGATCAGGCCGGTCGACTCGGCAACCGGAATGAACTCGTTGGCCGGAATCAAACCGTGCTGCGGATGATTCCAGCGCACCAGCGCCTCGAAGCCGGTAATGCAGCGGCGCGTCAGATCGATCTTCGGCTGATAGGCGAGGAACAGTTGCCCTTCGGCGAGCGCGACGCGCAACTGCTGTTCCCACTTCATCAAATGATCCGCGCGATGCGACAGTTGCGGCGAATAGAACTGATAGCAGTTCTTGCCCGCGTCTTTCGCGCTGTACATGGCGAGGTCGGCTTTTTTCAACAGGTCGATCTCGCTTTCGTTGGTGACGGAGTAGAGCGCAATGCCGATGCTCGCATGCAGCACGAACGAACTGCCGCGCACTTCGAACGGCTTGGCGAACGCTTCGGCCGCGGCTTCGGCGAGCGCGACGGCGCGCTTCTCGACGTCGTCGCCCTTGATCACGACGACGAACTCGTCGCCGCCGATGCGGCTCAGCGCGCCGCCTTCGCCGACCGCGGTGGCGAGCCGTGAGGCTGTCATTTGCAGGACGATGTCGCCAGCGTTGTGGCCGAGCGTGTCGTTGACGGTCTTGAAGTTGTCGAGATCGATAAAGAGAATCGCGAGGCGGCCGAGGTTGGCCTGCTGCGCCACGTCGTGCCGCAGCGTTTGCAAGGTTGCGTAGCGGTTGCGCAGACCGGTGAGCAGATCGTATTCGACCAGATGCGTCATCTCGCGCTCGCGGCCGAGCAGCTTGCCGATCAGGCCGGTGGCCACGGCGAAGAAGCTCAGCATGGCGAGCGAGATGAAGCCCGCCATTAGCAGATAGACGTTGCGTGTGTGGTTGTAGTCGGCGAATTCTTCGGCTTGCGAGAGACCCACCAGCACGCCGAGCGGATAACCGTCGATATGCCGGTACGACACGATCCGCGTGACGTTGTCGATCGAATCGATGTAGGTGCCCGACACATGCTCCGAGGTCGGATACGAGCCGCTCGCAGAGAACGCGCCGTTGGCGGTTTCGGCGCTACCGGTGCGCCGCGCGAGCACGGTGCCGTTGTCCGAGATCACCGCGATCACGCCTTCGCGGCCGATGGCCGCGTTGTTGTAGAAGTCGGTGGTGAAATAGCTGGGATCTTCGGAGACCACCACGACGCCCGCGAACGAGCCGTCCGGGTGATTCAGACGCCGCGTCATCTGCAATGTCCAGTGGCCGGACACGCGACCGAGCACCGGCTTGCTGATATACAACTGGTCGTCGTTCTCGTGTTCGTGGACCTTGAAGTGTTCACGGTCGGATAGATCGATGCGCCTGGGATTGAGTTCGGCGGTGTTGGCGATCAGCGTGCCGTGCTCGTCGATCAAGGACACCTGCACTAGCGTCTCGCTTTGCACTACGCCTTTTTCCACTGTGCTGGCGAGATCGAAATGATTCGGCGTCTTCTCGAACTCGAATTTGACAAAGCGGGTGATCTGATCGACCTGGTGAATCGCCTTGACCGTGTGCTGCTCCAGCGCCGCGGAGAGAATCGCAGCAGAGGCCATGGCTTCACGATAAGTGGCTTCTTTCTCGACCGACAGACGCGCGAAGATCACCGTCCAAAGCAGGATCAGGACCAAAACGCCGAGCGCGGGAATCGCGAGCAAAGCGCGCCGGCGCGACACTGCGGGATCGCGCCGGGCTTTGGCTTCGCGCTGGTCGGAGAAGCGGGATTGACTCATCGGGCGGCCCGTGCGTGGGTGCCGGCCGGTTGCAAACGAACGAGCGTCGACTGCGCTGATTTCATGAGTGGCTGCATGGTGACCAAGGTGCCGGAACTGCTGCGCAGAAGAGATAAGCGTGGCGCCGTGCCTGACCATCCGCAGGTCATCGGGTACGTCTCGATATTACTTAATGCCACTGGATTAAGGAAGAGGCCGGGCATCGGGTATACGAGGGCGCGGCAAGCTGGCCGGTGCGGCGATTTTGACACCCCGTCCGGCCAATCTTGAGGCGGCCGCTGCGCTGTCGTGTTCGAGTATTTCATCGGGAATCGGCGGCGAGGCGCGCCGGCATTCAGGTGTGCCAGGCCTTTAACAGGCCTCTTCCAATGCAAGGCGCATTTAATCGCGCAAACGATGCGGCGTTTTGTGGTCAAGCGCGGCCAGGCAGGGCGAACCCTATGCCGCCTTCTTCGGTTGCATGCCAGACACATGAACGAGGCAAGGGGCGTGCCGATCAGGGCAAGCGAAACGTGCCGTCGACAATCGTCACCGACGGGCCGCCGATCCATGTCTTGCGGCGTGCGTCGTCGTAGTGCACGGAAACCTGGCCGGCTCGGCCCAGCGCGGTGCCTTGACGGGCTGAATAGTGCGTGCCCGGGCGCAACTGCTGGGCGCTCAGCAGGCCGGCGAGCGCCGCATTGGCGCTGCCTGTCACAGGGTCTTCACCGATGCCGAAACTACCGCCGGCCATCAGGCAGCGCACCTCGAAAGTGGCCGGGCCGCCGGCCTCGTGCGGGCCGTAGACGGCGAGGCCATGCGTATTGACCGAACGCACGATGTCGGCTAACGCGGCGGCATCGGGTTCCAGCGCGAGGCATTCACGCGCCGAATTGACGCGCACCACGAGCCACGGCGCACCATTGTCGACCGCGCAGGGCGTCGCGCTGAAATCGATCGCGTCGCTACGTAAAGCCGTAGAGAGCGCCGCGTAGCGATCCTCGGCAAGCGGCGTGACTCGCGCGGGCGGCGCGGCGAAGGCCCACGCGCCGTCCGCTCCGGGCAGCGCCTCGAGTTCGACGAGTCCCACGCCGCATTGCTGCACGAGCTTGCCGGCCTGCTTCGGCTGATAGCCGCTTTCGCGCAGCGCGTGCGCGGTGCCGAGCGTCGGGTGACCCGCGAACGGTAGTTCGCCATGCGTGGTGAAGATGCGCACGCGATAGTCGGCGGCCGGGTCGGTCGGCTTCAACAGGAAAGTCGTTTCGGACAGATTGGTCCAGTGGGCGATGGCCTGCATCTGATTCGCATCGAGTGCGTCGGCATCGAACACGACGGCAAGCGGATTGCCTTTGAACGGCACCGACGTGAACACGTCGACTTGTTTGAAACGGACAGTGTGAGCGGGCATCGGGCGCGGTCCAGCGAATCAAACGGATGGATAGGGTTGGCGGATTCTATCCGTTGACGGCGGAACGATCTACCTCGCCACAAATGCAAAACGCGCCGCGGGTGGCTGACACCTTGCGACGCGTTCCTGTTCCGCTGCGCCGGATGAACCGGCGGCGTCGACTGCGTTACTCGACTTCGGCGATCATCTCGATCTCGACGCACGCGCCGAGCGGAATCTGGGCGACGCCGAATGCCGAACGCGCGTGCTTGCCGCGTTCGCCGAACACGTCGGCGACCAGTTCGGACGCGCCGTTGGTGACCAGATGCTGTTCGGTGAACTCGAGCGTCGAGTTGACGAGGCTCATCAGCTTGACGATGCGCGTGACGCGGTTCAGATCGCCGACATGCGCGTGCAGCGTGGCGAGCAGGTCGATGGCGATCGAGCGTGCGGCGGCTTTGCCTTCCTCGGTCGTGAGGGTGGCGCCGAGCTTGCCGGTCCACACCTTGCCGTCCTTCTTGGCGATATGTCCGGAGAGATACACCGTGTTGCCGCTTTGCGCGCTCATCACATACGCGGCAGCCGGTGCGCCGGCGGTCGGCAGTTCGATGCCCAGTTCCTCGAGCCTGTCGTAAATATTCGTTTGAGCCATGGTGTGTCCTTCGTCAGTAGTGGAATTCGCTGGATGCGGGCCGGGCGAAAATCGCGCAAGCCGCGCGCAAACAAGCGCGCGGCAGCGTTTAGATTTTCGCGCGGATCAGCGCGCCGAGACGCGACACGCCTTCGTCGATTTTGGCCGGCGGCACCGTCACGAACGACAGGCGCAGCGTGTTGTGTTGCGCTTCGCTCGCGAAGAACGGACCGCCCGGCACGAACGCGACGTTCTGCGCGACAGCTTCTTCAAGCAGCTTCATGCTGTCGATCTGCGCGGGCAGATTCACCCACACGAACATGCCGCCTTCCGGGCGGTTCCAGCTTACGCCTTCCGGCATGTAGCGTTCGAGCGAGGCCAGCATGGCCGCGCATTGATTGCGATACAGTTCGCGGATTGTCGGTACGTGCGTGTCGAGGAAGCCGTCCTTGATCACTTCGTACACGATGCGCTGCGTGAAGCTCGGCGTGTGCAGATCCGTGGCTTGCTTGGCTTGCACGAGTTTGAAGATCAACTCTTCGGGCGCGATGATGTAGCCGACCCGCAGGCCCGGCGCCAGCACCTTCGAGAACGAGCCGAGATGGACGATGTGGTCAGGCGCCATCGACAGCATGGTGGGCAGCGGTTCGCCCGCGTAGTCGAGCGCGCCGTACGGATCGTCTTCGATCACCGGGAACGGCGCGGTCTTCGCGAACTCGGCGAGCGCGCGACGGCGTTCGACCGGCAGGCGGCGCCCCGTCGGGTTCTGGAAGTTGGGTTGCGCGTACAAGAGGCGCGCGCCGGCCGTCAGTTCGGGCGTGAGCCCTTCGGGGACGAGGCCCTGTTCGTCGGTCGGCACTTGCACGTAGCGCGGCTCGTACATGGAGAACGATTGCAGCGCGCCGAGGTAGGTCGGCGTTTCGACCAGCACCGGGCTGTCTGGACATACCAGCACCTTGCCGAGAAGGTCGAGCGCCTGCTGCGAGCCGGTCGTGATCAGCACCTGAGTCGGACGAATCTGCGCGCCGTTCACCGAATAGCGCTTCGCGACCCATTCACGCAGCGGCAGAAAGCCTTCGGTCGCGCTGTATTGCAGCGCCGCGGCGGGTTCGTCGCGCAGAATGCGGTCCGCTGCCGCGCGCATGCGTTCGGCCGGGAAGGTCGCCGGCGAAGGCAGGCCGCCTGCGAACGAAATGACTTCGGGCCGCTCCGTGACCTTCAGAATCTCGCGAATCGCCGAGCTCGTGAGCTTGCGTGCGCGTTCGGACAATTGCCACGTGGGGGCTTTCAAGTCGCTTTGGTCCATGGTCTCCTCTGCTGGTACTGGAACCGGTCAAAACTTCAATTATCGCGCGAGTCGGCGACCCGCGCGCACTGCTTATTTAAGGGTCCGTAGACCGTCGGGTGTTTCAAATTCGGCGGTGAGCGCCGGGGCGCCTTCCGTGGACTGCAACTCGATCAGATGGGCTGCGCCGAGCCAACGCAGTTGCGCCACCACCGTATCGGCTTGCGGATGCGCGCCTTTCAAGGCTTTCAGCGAAATCTCCGTTTCCGGCAAGGCCGTGGACGGATGGTTCGTCGTATCCCACTGGATCAACGAGGGCAGCACGCCGTCGCCGATGCCTTGCCAGGCGGGGAACGCGCCGTCGTCGGACACCGTCAGGCCCCACGTGAAATCGCCGCGCGTCATCGGCACGACAGGTGGAATGCGCTGCGGATACTGCGCCTGCCACGTCGGCAGACGTTTCGGCCGCTCGACCCGGGCGACCCAGTGCGACAGATACGGTCCGTTTTCGAGCCGCGCGTGCGTTGCCGGGTCGTCGAGGGCAAAGAGGCGCGGGCGTGGCGCGCTGCCGTCGCCCGGCGCAGTGGCCAACGACGCCGCCTGCGGATCGACCGCGATCACTTCCAGATACACGCCGCCCCACAAGTTCAGCAGGCGGTTGTGCGTGCGCATCAGCGGATGCGCGCCGCCGCCGGCCGGTGCGACGCCGAGCGTATCGGCGACGTACTGTGTGCCCTCGTCGAGGGTGCGGGCGGAAATCACGAGGTGATCGAGGCGGAGCGGATGAGCAGTCATGACGGATCGGGGAAACGGTTTCTGCGGTAGACCGGAGCGTGCCGGGTGTCGCGGCAACGCTGCCGGGGCCGTAAGCATAACCGTTTGCCGGATCGGCGGGCCATGCGGATGGGTGTTCGGCAGGGTTTTGCCGGAGAGCGCGTGGGCGTGGTGAGGCTTGCCGTGGCACATTCCATCCTTACTGCTCTCAAATGTAACGACGCCGACCGGCACAGTAACGGTACAATCCATTCGATACTGTTCGGTACAGTTGGAGCCCGTCATGTCTGTCCCGCTCGCCCAGATTCCCGCCCCGCACGACACGGCCTCGCTGACGCTGGTCGAGCAGCTCGTCCAGTGGGCGCGCCGCCGCATCGAGGAGCGCGTGTTCCGCCCCGGCATGCGCATGCCGTCGATCCGCAAGCTCGCGCTCGACAAGGGCGTGTCGCGCTTCACCGTGGTCGAGGCGTACGAACGGCTGGTGGCGCAGGGTTTTCTGGAGTCGCGGCGCGGCTCCGGGTTCTATGTGCGCGAGCGGCTGGGCGCGTCGGCCAGCACCGAGATTCATCCGCTCACAGAGGCGGCGCCGGCGCCTGCCACGATCGACGTGGTCTGGCTGCTGCGCAACATGCTGCACACCGGCGCGCGGCCAGAACGCAGTCCCGGCCTGGGTTATCTGCCGGCGCGCTGGCTCGACGGCGACCTGATCACCAATGCGCTGCGCACGCTCGGCCGGCAAAGCGGCGCGCAGATGCTCGGCATCGGCACGCCGCTGGGTTTCTTGCCGCTGCGCCAGCAATTGCAGACGCGGCTCGAGGAACTGGAGATCGGCGCATCGCCGGATCAGATCGTGATGGTGTCCGGCATCACGCAGGCCATCGACCTGATCTCGCGCATCTACGTCAAGCCGGGCGATGCCGTGATCGTCGGCGATCCGGCGTGGTTTCAGATGTTCGGGCGTTTCGCGTCGCAGGGCGCGCGGCTGGTCGGCATGCCGTACACGCCGGACGGCCCGGATCTCGACGCGCTCGAGTCGCTCGTGCAGACGTGGCGGCCGAAAATGCTGGTGATCAATTCGGTGCTGCAGAACCCGACCGGCACGTCACTCACGGCGGCCCAGGCGTTCCGCATTCTGCGTCTTGCCGAAGCGTACGATTTCATCGTCGTCGAGGATGATATTTATGGCGATCTATGTCCGCCGAGCTATCCGGGCACGCGCCTGGCGAGCCTCGACCAGTTGAAGCGCGTGATCTACCTCGGCAGTTTTTCGAAGACGCTCGCGCCGAATCTGCGGGTCGGTTTCGTTGCCTGCGCGCCTGAAGTGGCCACGGCGGTCAGCGACCAGAAGATGCTGGTCGGCATGACGAGCCCGGAACTGAACGAGCGTGTGCTGTACAAGATCCTGACCGAAGGCCACTACCGGCGGCATGTCGAACGGCTGCGCGTGCGGCTCGACGGCGTGCGCGAGAAATCCGTGCGGATGCTGGAGAAGACCGGCCTGAAGCTGTTCCTGACGCCCATGGCCGGCATGTTCCTGTGGGCCGACACGGGCGTCGACGCCGACGCGCTGGCGGCCGCCGGCCACGAAGCCGGTTTTCTGCTGACGCCCGGCAGCCTGTTTTCCCCGCAGCAGTCGTCGACCACCTGGATGCGCTTCAATATTTCCAACTGCGGCGATCCGGAGCTGGCAACCTTTTTGTGCCGTTATCTCGACAGCGTGGCGCGCCGCGCCTCTTGAAACCGCGCCGGCTTGCCCCCAATTACGCGGACAATCCGGCGGCCGGCGCATCCGGCGGCCGGCGCTTCGGCCCAGCGGCGGCGGCCCACCGGCGTTCCGCCGGCGGCAAGCCGGCAGGCCGCAACGAACGGCGCCGCGCCCGACTTGAACCCCCATTCGCAACAGAGAGGAAGTCCGACCATGGCACAAGAAACCATGAGCTTTCAGGCAGAAGTGAAACAGCTTCTGCACCTGATGATCCATTCGCTGTACAGCAACAAGGAAATTTTCCTGCGCGAGCTGATTTCGAACGCGTCCGACGCGGCCGACAAGCTGCGCTTCGAAGCGATCGAAAACAGCGCGTTGTACGAAAACGATCCGAACCTGCGGATTCGCGTGTCGTACGACAAGGCCGCGCGCACCATCACGCTCGACGACAACGGCATCGGCATGAGTCGCGACGAAGCGATCGCCAACCTCGGCACGATTGCGCGCTCGGGCACCAAGGAATTCTTCGGCAAGCTCTCCGGCGACCAGCAGAAAGACGCGGCGCTGATCGGCCAGTTCGGCGTGGGCTTCTATTCGGGCTTTATCGTCGCGGACAAGATCACGGTCGAAACGCGCCGCGCCGGTTTGCCGGCCTCGGAAGGCGTGCGCTGGGAAAGCGCGGGCGAGGGCGACTTCGCCGTCGAGCAGATCGAGCGCGCCGCGCGCGGCACGACCATCACGCTGCATCTGCGTGCGGATGAAGACGACCTGCTGTCGTCGCATCGTCTGAAATCGATCATCCAGAAGTACTCCGACCACGTCGCGCTGCCGATCCTGATGCAGAAGGAAGAGTGGGACGCGGAAAAGAGCGAGATGGTCACCAAGGACGAGGACGAGACCGTCAATCAGGCCAGTGCGCTGTGGACCCGCGCGAAGAACGACATCACCGACGAACAGTACAAGCAGTTCTATCAGCATCTCTCGCACGACCATCAGGATCCGCTCACGTGGACGCATAATCGCGTGGAAGGCCGCAGCGAGTACACGCAATTGCTGTACGTGCCGACCCACGCGCCGTTCGACATGTTCAACCGCGACTATCGCGGCGGCCTGAAGCTGTACGTGAAGCGCGTGTTCATCATGGACGACGCCGAGCAACTGCTTCCGGCGTATCTGCGCTTCGTGAAGGGCGTGGTCGATTCGGCGGATTTGCCGCTGAACGTGTCGCGCGAAATCTTGCAGGAAAGCCGCGACGTGAAGGCGATCCGCGAAGGCGTGACCAAGCGTTCGCTGTCGATGCTCGAAGAACTGGCCAACTCGGATAACGAGGCGGACAAGGAAAAGTACGCCGGTTTCTGGAAGGAATTCGGCCAGGTGCTGAAGGAAGGCATCGGCGAAGACTTTGCCAATCGCGAGCGGATCGCGAAGCTCGTGCGCTTTGCGTCGACGCATACGGACACGCCGGAGCAGACCGTGTCGCTTGCCGACTACGTCGCGCGTATGAAGCCCGAGCAGACCAAGATCTACTACGTGACCGCCGACACCTGGCAGGCCGCGACCCACAGCCCGCACCTCGAAGTGTTCCGCAAGAAGGGCGTGGAAGTGCTTCTGCTGACCGACCGCGTGGATGAGTGGATCCTGTCGTTCCTGAACGAATTCGAAGGCAAGCCGCTGCAAAGCGTGGCGCGCGGCGACCTCGATCTGGGCGCGCTGAACGACGAGGAAAAGCAGGCGCAGGAAAAGGTCGGCGAAGAGTTCAAGCCGCTCGTCGAGAAAATGAAGGAGGCGCTGAAGGACAAGGCCAAGGACGTGCGTCTCACGTTCCGCCTGACCGATTCGCCGTCTTGCCTCGTTGCCGACGACGGCGAAATGAGCGGCTATCTGCAACGCATGCTCAAGGCCGCGGGCCAGCAAGCGCCGTCGTTCCATCCGATTCTCGAAGTGAATCCGGAGCACGCGCTGGTGAAGGGCTTGCATGCGGACAGCGCGAACTTCGACGACTGGTGCCATCTGCTGTTCGATCAGGCATTGCTCGCCGAAGGCGGCGCGCTGGACGATCCGGCGAGCTTCGTGAAGCGCACCAATGCGCTGCTGCTGGCGCGCGCGAATTGAGCGTGGGTCGAGTTTGATTACGCGGCGTCTTACTGACGCCTGGAGTTGAAAGATGCGCTGCTTCGGCAGCGCATTTTTTTTGCCTGGTGTAGCGTGATGGAGCGAAGCGCAGTTGACTCCGCTTCAGCCGCCTCAGGACGAGTGCTTAACGCGCGGGCACCGATTCATCCAGATGGCGCACTTGCGAGAGCACGCAACCGGCCAACTCTTTTGCCTCGTGACACGAAGTGTGATCGGCCAGCACTTTCGCCGCGAGACTGCCGATGGCCTTGCTGGTCTGTTTCGAAGTGTGGTGTTGCGCCAGCGCTGAGCCCGCCAGTTCTTTTTCCAGTTGCGCGACACCCGCGCGCCGTAGAACGACCGCAGCCAGATGAGCGATGCGGTCGGACGTTTCCTTCAATTTTTCAGTATTCAAACGTTGCTCCATGCTGTAGTTGATCAAACTGATCGACTAACGGGCGTTACTCGCAGTCGACTGAAATTAATTATGGTTAACTAACTAAATAGAATCAACGTCATTAAATTGAGATTGATTTATGAGATGTGAAAACGTGGTTTTGTCTTATGCTCGCGCGATTTTTATTCGGAGGCTTGAAGGATTATTTCCAATCTATAGGCATTGAAATCACCGGGTCTTATTTTTGTGATTACGCCTTCGCGCATGACAACAACAACGCTCTGAACTCCCATGTCCGATTCCGCCCTGGCAGTACCTCTCGATTCCGTTCATCTCCTGTGGTCGATCCTGCGCGAGCAAGGTTTCGATGCCGCCGCGCGTCGCGCGGTCGAATTCGCCGTGGCCGGCGCAACGCCGCAGTTGCACGCCGACTTGTGCGCGAGCGCGGGGCGTTTCGAAGAGGCGTATCACAGCGCGTCGCAGGCGCAAGCGTGCGCGAACGGAGCGCGCCATGCGCGGGTCGCGCTGTTCGCCGACGCGCTCGGCTCCGCCAGCGCCGCGCAGCGCAACAGCGAGCGCGCGGTGGCCGTGCAGCCGGTCGAGGCAACGATCGACTGGGTCGTGTGGTTGATCGAGACGTGCGGCGCGCAGTCGGCGGCCGCGCGGATCTTGCGTGCCTATGAGCGTCGAGCGCCGCAGGACGCGCGCGCGCCGTGGTGGTTGTCGATCGCGTTGGCGGCGCTGCCTAGCACGAGCGCGCGGGACGAGCGTCGCGCCGCGTTGTTGCGGGCGTACGCGCTCGACCCCTCGGTCGATCCGGCGGTGCCGCTGCAACTCGTGCTGGCGTTACGCGAAGTGCGCGATTGGCCGATGGTCGAGCGTATCTGCCGCGAAAGGCTTGCGCGCAATCCCGCCGATGCGGAGATGGCGTGGCAACTCAGTCACGCGCAATGGCAGTGCAACGACGCGCCAGCGGCGGAGGCCACGATGCGCGCCGTGGACGCCGTCGCGCCCGGCAACGCGGACGTGCTGGCGGCCATCGGCATGTATCTGAACGAGCAGGCGCGCTACGAGGACAGCGAGGCGGCACTGCGTGCGGCGCTCGCGATCGATCCGTCGGCGGTGCAGGCAGCGGTCGATCTCGCGGACCTGGAACTACGGCGCGGCGATTGGTCGAGCGCGTGGCCGCGTTTCGAGGCGCGTCTTGCGCGCGAAGACCGCCAGCAGAACAACATCGTCAGCGTGATGATGCGTTTGTGTCCGCGCTGGCATGGCGAAGCGCTCAGCGGCAAGACCCTGATCGTGCACAGCGAGCAGGGCAGCGGCGACGACATCCAGATGGTCCGCTTGGTTCCGTATCTGGCGGCACGTGTGCGTGACGAAGGCGGACGGCTGGCGCTCGCCGTGCGTCGCGCGTTGCAACCGCTGTTTGCGCGTTCCTACGCGGACTGCGTGTCGATCGAAGAAGGTCCGCTCGGCTCACCGGATTACGCTTTGCCGCTCATGAGCCTGCCACTCGTGCTCGGTCTGGAACCGGAGCAGATCCGCGGCGCGCCTTATCTGCAGGCCGATGCGTCGAAGGTCGCGGCGTGGCGCGAACGGATCAGCGCGCACGCGCCCGATGCGATGTGGCACATCGGTCTCGTGTGGTCGGGCAGCCCGACGCATCGGCGCGACGCCAAGCGATCGATTCCGCTTGCGGCACTGGCGCCGCTGCTGAGGCTGCCGGATGTCGTATTCCACCCGCTCACGCCTGGACGCCACGCCGATGTGACGGCGCTGGCCGCGCAGGGTTTTCGTCTGTGCGATCTGACCGGCGATTACGAAGACGGCTTCGCCGATGTGGCGGCGCATCTCGCCGCACTAGACGCACTCGTGACTATCGACAGCGCACCGTTGCATCTCGGCGGCGCGTTAGGGCATCGCGTGTTCGCAATGCTCGATCACGTTTCGCATTGGTCGTGGGGCAACGAGGAGACGCAGCCCTGGTATGACTCGGTCGAACTGTTCCGACAGCCGCAGCCTGCCCAGTGGGCGCCGGTGGTCGAGCGCGTGGCCACGCGTCTGAAGACGATGATGGCGCCGGACCGGACAGCTTGAGCGGCGCAAGCCACCCCACGTTGAGCAACTCACGCAACTGATCGATGTCGATGCACGAACCCGAATTCCCACTCCATACCAGCGCCTCCAACGATGTCGGCGCGATCACCGCGCGTGCCGATGCCTGCTTCGCCGCGGGGCGCCATCGCGAAGCGATTGCCGGCTACGAGCGCGTTCTCGCCGAACAACCGCGCAACGTGCACGCGCTCCATCGTCTCGGCCTCGCCTCATTTCGCGTCGAGCGGCCCGAACTTTCGCGCGAGTATCTCGATCAGGCATTGAGCGTCGCGCCTGAGCGCGCGGATATCTGGGAGCATCGCGGCTTGATCGCCGCGCTGGGCGGCGAGCTGACGGCCGCCGAAGCGTTTTACCATCGCGCGATGGACCTGGATGGCGGCACTGCGAGCCTGCATCGGAATCTCGGCGATTGCCTGAAGCTTGCGAAGCGTCTCGTCGAAGCGCGCGGACACTACCTCGAGGCGCTCGAACTCGAGCCGGCATTGCATCATGCCGTTCGCGCGCTCGCACAGATCAGTACGGAGCTCGAACGTTATCAGGACGCCGCGGACTACTGGCTGCATGCGTGGACGCTCGACTCGACGCACCTGACGGACGCGCTCGAACTGATTGCGGCGTTGTCGAGAGCGCAGCGCGGTGCGGGGATCGACGGCGTGCTCGTCGAGCTGCGCGCTCGCTTCGGCGGCGACGCATCCGCGCTGCAACAGGTGGCCTTCGCATTGAACGGCGTGGAGCGTTTCAGGGATGCAATCAGCGTCGCCATCGAAGGCCTCGGCGTCGATCCGCACAACGGCTGGCTGCATTACAACGCGTCATTTGCGTTCAATATGCTGGGCGACTTTCCGGCCATGTATGCGCATGCCGTCGAAGCCGCGCGGCTGATGCCCGATCATCCGTCGATGCAGTTCAACCTCGCCGCGGCACAACTGCGCGCGGGCGACTACGAAAACGGCTGGATGCAATACCGCTGGCATGAGGCGCTGCCGGAAAATCACGATCTGGTTCGCCCGCCATATCCGGAGTGGCAAGGCGAGCGGGTGACGGGCCGGCGCTTTCTGCTCGTCGGCGAGCAGGGGCTGGGCGATCAACTGCAGTTCTTGCGCATGGCCGAGTGGTTGCATCGGCGCGGCGCGCAGGTCGACGTCTGGGTCGAGGCTCCGCTGAGCGAAGTAGCGCGCGGAGCGGCCGGCGTGCATGCCGCGTGGACCACGGCGCCGCCCGGACCGTACGACTACTGGTGCCGCATGCTCAGAATGCCGGAGCATATGAAGCTGGACCTGCCGATGCTGCCGCTCGCGACGTCCTATCTGCGAGCGGAGCCGGCGCAAGTGCAACGTTGGCAGAACCACCTCGATGCAATCTGTGCGGCCGATGCGCGCGGTCCGCTCGGAAAACGCGTCGGCATTGTCTGGGCCGGCAATCCGGCGTACGGGCTCGATCGCTATCGTTCGATTCCGTTACGCGAATGGCTGCCGGTTTTGCAGCAGACTGGCCTGCAATGGTTCGCGCTGCAAAAGGGCGAGGCACAGAACGAGGCGGTGGCGTGGCACGCGGATATCGGCATGCACAGGCTCGGGCCGGAGATCGGCACGTTCGCCGACACGCTGGCGATCCTGCAGTCGCTCGATCTGGTGATTACGGTGGACACGGCGGTTGCCCATCTGGCCGGCGCATGCGGCACGCCGGTCTGGGTGCTGGTGCCCACGTTCACCGACTGGCGCTGGATGACGGAGCGCGACGATAGTCCGTGGTATCCGTCGGCGCGTCTGTTCAGGCAGCGCGAGTTGGGGCGTTGGGATACGGTGCTCGACGAGGTCGCACGAGCATTGCGCGATTTTGTCGCTGATTGAAAACCGGGCGGGCTCACACGCGCCCGGGTTTTTATTTAGAGCTGGCCTGGAACTGGTGGCCGTCTACTTCTTTCCCATCAACGTATCCATCGTCTCGCCACGCACGACGATCTCGGTGCGACGATTCAGCGCGCGGCCTTCGGGCGTATCGTTGCTCGCCACCGGATCGTTGTACGCATTGCCCTTCGTGCGAATGCGGCTCGTCGGGATGCCGCGCGCCACCAGCGCGTAGCCCACCGCGGTCGCGCGCGCTTCGGACAGTTGCTGGTTATATTCGAGCGTGCCGACGTTGTCGGTGTAGCCTTCCACGACAATCGGTTTCTTGCTGCGCTTGAGCAGCACGGCCGAGCGATCGATGACCGCGGCGGCGTCGCTGCGCACGTTGGATTTGTTGAAATCGAACAGGGCGGTGTCGGGCAGCTTGACCGCGACACCGCCGGCAACCGGCGCCACCTCGATACCAACGGCCTTGTTCAACGATGTCTCGGTATCGCGGTTCAGTTGCGCCGCGCAACCTGCCATCAGCAGGACAGAGATCGCGCATGCGGTGGTGCTCAGGATGTGCTTCATCTTGGTGTTTTCTCCTTGATTATTCGTTCACATGGCGCGCCATTCGATCGTCGGCGGCCGGCTTTGCAAAGCACGGAGGTTTTATCGCGCGACGCGAGCCGCGGAGAATCGGAACTATCTGAAATCGACGCGGCCGTAGAAGTGCTGCACGACCGCCGTCGTAGTCGATGGAATCTGCTGAAGGGAAAGGCCTGCGCGCTGGCGAATGGTCCGACAGCCGCGCCGTTATAATCCGACACCATGTCTATCCGTTTCGATGCCGCCGACGCCCACTGGCGCGTCGCGCCCTTACCCGGCTTGAGCGCCGCCCAGAAAGACTGGCTGACCCGTGGTGGTTCACTGACCGCGCATCTGCGTGCGCTCGGCGCGGTCGCGGTACGCGTGACGCGCGAAGGCGTCGCGCTGCCGTGGGCCGACGAGAGCGCCGCGCTCGGCCTTGCGCCGCGTGCGCCGGTCTGGGTTCGGGAAGTCGTGCTGTGCGTCGACGGCGTGCCGTTTGTCGCCGCGCATAGCATCGCGCCGCTCGCCGCGAGCGCGGGCGTGTGGCAGGCCATGCGGCGCTTGCGAACGCGACCGCTGGCGGAACTCCTGTATAGCGATAGCAGTGTGGCGCGTTCGTCGCTGGTGAGCCGCAGGTTGACCGCGCGGCACCCGCTCTATCACCTCGCGGCACATGACGTCGACGGGCCGCCGCCGCATGCGCTGGTCGCGCGCCGCTCGGTGTTCGAGCGCCACGGCGCGCCGCTGATGGTCACCGAATGCATGTTGCCGGCGTTATGGACGCATCTGGCGACTCTGTCCGGCGCGAGCAAGTCGGATGAGTGGCTGGCGCATCCGCGGGTTCGCGAACACGGCCGCCCGCTCGAGCACACCGCATCGCGCGCGCATCCCGCAACGCGTGCATCCGACGAACGGAGCCGCTGATGCTGCGCGGCTTTCCTCCCGTCGTCGCCGCGGACACGCATACGCTGATTCTCGGCAGCTTTCCCGGCGAGGCGTCGCTTGCCGCGACGCAGTACTACGCGCATCCACGCAACCAGTTCTGGCGCCTCATCGGCACCGTGCTCGACGAACCGCTCGCCGAACTCAGCTACGAAGAGCGTCTGCGCCGCGTGCTCGCGCACGGCATCGGCGTGTGGGACGTGCTTGCCGCCTGTACGCGCGAAGGCAGTCTCGACGCGGCGATCCGCAATGCCAGCCCCAATGATTTCGCGTCGTTGCGCGCCCACGCGCCGAAGCTCGCGAAAGTCTGCTTCAACGGCAAGACGGCGGGCCGTTTCGCGCCGGTGATCGGTGCGGCGGGCTACGTCACCCTGGTATTGCCTTCGTCGAGTCCGGCGAATGCTATGCTCTCGTTCGACCAAAAATTGCGTCTTTGGCGCGACATCCTTACATGACGAAATTGATCAAGCGCGCTTCGGCTGAAGCGCGTGCCTTCCGCAACCGCGACGCTGACGTCGCCGGCGGTAAACAAAAAACGCAAAAAACGCAGAAAAAGCAGAACGCCGCGCGCAACAAACAGCGCGTCTCGCACGACGACGATCTGCACGATGCGCCGCAAATCGAAGCGCCGCGTAAGCCGCGTTTCGCGCCGGTGACGTTCTCGGAAGAGGGCGGCGTGCGCTTTCTGCATTTCGGCACGGAGTGGGTGCAGGGCGCAATGCGTCTGCGCAAGCCGGATCACATCGAACTCGAATACGCGCAGCAGATGATGGCCTGGCTGCTCTTCATCGAAACGCCCAAGCGCATCGTCCAGCTCGGTCTGGGCGCCGCGGCGTTGACCAAGTTCGCGCACCGTTTCCTGAAACGCGCGAAGGTCGAGGCGGTGGAAGTGAACCCGGCGGTCGTGGTGGCCGCGCGCACGATGTTCGAATTGCCGCACGACGACGCCCGTCTGACGGTGCACGAAACCGACGCATGGGACTTCGTCAACGACCGCGCCAACCACGGCACGATCGGCGCGCTGCAGATCGACGTCTATGACGCGACGGCGCGCGGTCCGGTGCTCGACAGCGTCGGCTTCTATCGCGCGGTGCGCGCGTGCCTGACCGACGCGGGCGTGGTGACGGTGAACCTGTTCGGCGATCACCCGAGCTTCGTGCGCAATATGAAGCGTTTGAACGAAGCCTTCGACGGCCGCGTGGTCGCGCTGCCGGAAGTGCACGACGGCAACCGCATCGCGATCGCGTTTTCGGGTCCGGCGCTCGAGGTGCCGTTCACGGCGCTGCAAGCGCGCGCCAAGTTGATCGAAGCGGAACTCGGTCTGCCAGCGCGCAAGTGGATCAAGGGTCTGCAGGAATCGACCGGACAGACCGGCGTCTCGTTCTCGGTATGATTGCGACGACCTAGGCGGTCGGGCCGCGCAAGCCGGTCCGATCCAAAGCAGTGCATGGACTGAACACCGCCGTCGGTGTGCCGCTCGCCGTTGCGCCCACGCGACGCTCGCCGCCGTCATCCATCGCGCATTGAACAGCCGGTCCTCTTCCTCGCGAAGCGGGCCGGCCTGTCAGACCCAAGCCACGCGGCCTTACGCGCCCCGCTGCAGCGCTTCAAATACGCCCGTCGAAACAGCGTCCCACTGGCCCGTGAAAGCACGCTCGTGCTGGGGTCGTCCCTGCTTGACCGCGCGTTCGCCGCTCCTATACTCTTTCGAAGCTTTCGGGGCGCCCGTGGCCATCCGCTATGGGATCCACCTCCCGTCAAACACGGGCCGACATTTCAATAATAGGGAAGAGGAGACGTCATGGCTCACGACGCCGACGCGAACAAGGCCAGTAAGCACTGGCTCTGGTTGCTGCTGTTGCCCTGGATCGCGATGATCTGGGTGCCGTCATATAACAAGGTCGAACCGGTGCTGTTCGACTTTCCGTTCTTCTACTGGTATCAGCTCCTGTGGGTGCTGATCAGCGCAGTCATCACGGCGCTCGTGTACTTCAAGACCAAGACGCGCTCCAGCGGCCGTCCGCAGGGGGGCGCACGATAATGAACGCCATTGCAACTTTCGTCTTCGTTCTGTTTTTCATCGGCGTCACGATTCTCGGCTTTATCGCGGCTCACTGGCGGCGCGGCGATCTCGCGCATCTGGAAGAGTGGGGCCTCGGCGGGCGGCGCTTCGGCACCATCGTCACGTGGTTCCTGCTGGGCGGCGACCTGTACACCGCGTACACCTTCATCGCCGTGCCGGCGCTGGTGTTCGGTGCGGGCGCAACCGGTTTCTTCGCGTTGCCGTACACGATCCTGATCTATCCGTTCGCGTTCGTGGTGTTCCCGAAACTGTGGAGCATCGCCAAACGTCAGGGCTACGTCACATCGGCGGACTTCGTTTCGGCGCGCTATGGCAGCCGTATGCTCGCTCTGGCGATCGCCGTGACCGGCATCGTCGCGACCATGCCGTACATCGCGCTGCAACTGGTCGGTATCGAAGTGGTGATCGGCGCGCTCGGTTTCGACACCAAGGGCTTCGTCGGCGATCTGCCGCTGATCATCGCGTTCGCGATCCTGGCGGCCTACACGTACACCTCGGGTCTGCGCGCGCCGGCCATGATCGCGGTGGTCAAGGACGTGCTGATCTACATCACGATCTTCGCCGCGATCATCGTGATTCCGCCGCAACTGGGCGGCTTCGGCCACATCTTCAGCGTGGTGCCGCCGGCCAAGCTGCTGCTCAAAGCGCCGGACGTCTCGAGCCTGAACGGCTACAGCGCGTACGCGACGCTCGCGGTGGGTTCGGCGCTCGCGCTGTTCCTGTACCCGCACTCGATCACGGCGGTGCTGTCGTCGAAGTCGGGTAACACGATCCGCCGCAATATGGCGATGCTGCCGGCTTATTCGCTGGTGCTCGGCCTGCTCGCGCTGCTCGGCTACATGGCGCTTGCCTCGGGTGTGAAGGACATGCCGGAGTTTGCGCCGTACTTCAAGGCATTCGGCCCGAACTTCGCGGTGCCGGCGCTGTTCCTGCATTACTTCCCGTCGTGGTTCGTCGGTGTGGCGTTCGCAGCGATCGGCATCGGCGCGCTGGTGCCGGCGGCGATCATGTCGATCGCGGCCGCGAACCTGTACACGCGCAACATCCACAAGGAGTTCGTCAACCGCAACATGACGCATGAACAGGAGACCAATGTCGCAAAGCTGGTCTCGCTGATCGTCAAGGTCGGCGCGGTGGCGTTCATTCTCGGCCTGCCGCTCACGTACGCGATCCAGTTGCAGCTGCTCGGCGGTATCTGGATCATCCAGACGTTGCCGGCGATCGTGCTGGGTCTGTACACGCGCGTGCTCGACTACCGGGGCCTGCTGATCGGCTGGGCGGTCGGCATCGCAACCGGCACGTGGATGGCGATTTCGCTGAAGCTGGCCGGCTCGATCTTCACGATCCACCTGTTCGGCATGGCGATTCCGGGCTATGCCGCGGTGTGGTCGCTGATCGTAAACCTGGTGGTGGCGGTGGTGGTGAGCCTGCTGGTGCGCGCGGCCGGCATGCAGCGCGCCGAAGACCGCACCCGTCCGGAAGACTATCTGGACGTGGTCGAAAGCTGATCACGCCTGCTTGATGTCGTGCCGCTTCACGGGGTTCGACAAACTGAAAACCGCAACGCCCGCACACGAAAGTGTGCGGGCGTTTGTCTTGCCGACGTTTGTCCTAATGAGGCACTCCAGGGCAGGATAGCGGAACCGTCCTCCACCGCATCGAGCGCGCCGCCATGGCTTCTGCCGATTCCCACACCGTGATTCCACGCCGCTCGGCCCTTAGCCGGATGGTTCGCGCGGTTACGTCGCCTTACTACCGTTATCGCCACGCCAAGGTGCTGCACAGTCTGCGCGTCGGGCTGGCCATGCTGGTTTCGATTCTGGCGACCACCGGGATCGACATTCCGCACGGCATCTGGTCGTCGGTCACTTTGCTGGTGGTGATCGGCGGCTTGCAGCATCACGGCAATATCCGCAAGAAGGCAGCCGAACGGGCGGCGGGCACGTTGCTCGGGGCGTCGATCGGGCTTTCGCTGATCGTGTTGCAGAACCTCACCGGGTCGGCGCCGCTCACCTATGTGCTGATGTCGATCGTCGCGGGCATCTGCGCGTGGTTCGCGATCGGCTCGTCAGGCTATATCGGGCTGTTGACGGCGATCACCATGTGCATCGTCGCGGGTCACGGCGACAACCTGATCGACGTCGGCCTGTGGCGCACGCTGAACGTGCTGATCGGCATTGTGATCGCGCTGGCGTTTTCGTTCGCGCTGCCGCTGCATGCCACCTATTCGTGGCGCTACGGGCTCGCGACGAATCTGCGCGAATGCGCGCGCGTCTACACGCGGCTGCTGGAAGGCGAGACGATCAGCGAGGAAGAGCAGGTCAAGCGCTTTCTGGCGATCAACAAGCGGCTCGTGCAATTGCGCTCGCTGATGCCTTCGGTGGCGAAGGAAATCGACGTGCCGCAGTCGAAGCTCGAAGAGATTCAGCGGCTGCACCGCTCGGTGCTCAGTTCGCTGGAGCTGCTCGCCACGGGTCCGCTGATGCACGCCGACGCCACGGCGCGCGCCGCGTACGCCGAGCAATGCGGCGTGGAGGTGCGCACCGTGCGCTCGATTCTGCTGGCGATGGCGCGCGGCCTGCGCTTTGGCCGGGCGACACACTTCGGCATTCCGGCCGCATCGCCGCTCGCGCAGAGGCACGGCGACGCGGCGCTCAAGCTGCCGACCGAATTTCAGGGGCCGTATTGGCTCGGACAGCGGCTTGCCGAACAAGTGGACCGGCTGCGCGAGTTGTTGCTGGAAACCGAGCCGAACTGGAACATCGAACGGCATTCAAGGACTTTGCTGAAGGCTTAGGTGCGGCTGCGACCCTCAACGCTCAGCCCTCCGGCACCGTCACCATCCACATGAGACCGAAGCGATCGACCACCATCCCGAAGCCCTTGCTCCAGAAAGTCGGCTGAAACGGCAGCGTCACCTGGCCGCCGTCGGCGAGCGCATTGAAGTACTTTTCGGCGGAGGCGGCGTCGTCGGCGGTGAGTGACAGGCTGAAGCCGTTCATCGTAGCCGAGGGATCGCAATGTCCGTCGGATGCCATCCAGTCGGTCGAACCCATCCGCACGTTAGCGTGCATGATCTTTTCTTCGAGACCCGGCCGCGGCTGGTTTTGCGGATCGGGCGGCGCCTCCTTGTAGCGCATCTTGAAGGTCACCTGAGCGCCGAGTTTCGCGCAGTAATAGTCGAGCGCTTCTTCGCAGCGCCCGTTAAAAAATACGTAAGGTTGAACCAGCATGATCGTCTCCGGAAAGGGTGAGCAGCGCGATATCCCCGCAACAAGCAACGCAAGAGTCCTAGGGTTGAAGAAGTACCGCGACGGCGCGCGCAGCGCCGCCGGAAGAATGAGTGCCTTGTCACGAGCGCACAATGCGCGAGGGCACCGATTCCAGATGCACCACTACCGTGGCTACGCGGGGAGCCCGCTTAAGGGTTGGCGGTGTAAAGCGGCTTTCTTTGCCTACTTTCTTTGCCGCGGCAAAGAAAGTAGGTGCCGCCCCGCACAGGGGCAACGCTAATAGACCACCGTGAATCGCCCTTGCAGAAGATTCTAGTCGCCCGTCAGGCGTTACTTGTGACTATATGTCGTAGGCGCGGCGGTCCATGACGCGGGTCAAACGCAACCACAACCGCCGAAGGTCGGTAAACGGCACACGGCCCGGAACCGTGAAGTCCAAGGCCGTGTGTTTTGCGCGCCAGCCAAGCGGCGCGAGCAAAGCTTAACGCAACGCTTCGATCAGCTTTTCCAGCTTGACCGCGTCCGCAGCGAAGGCGCGAATCCCTTCGGCGAGCTTTTCAGTTGCCATGGCTTCGTCATTGACGAGGAAACGGAACGACGCTTCGTCGACCGGCACGCGTTCGATATCCGCACCTTTGGCGATATCCGGCGACAGCTTGCGCTCCACCTTATCGGTGCTGTCCTGCAGCTTTTGCAGCAAATCCGGGCTGATGGTCAGCAGATCGCAGCCGGCCAGTTCCAGAACCTGACCCGGCGTGCGGAAGCTCGCGCCCATCACCTCGGTCTTGTAGCCGAACTTCTTGTAGTACGCGTAAATGCGGCGCACCGATTTGACGCCCGGGTCGTTGGCGCCGCCGTCTTTCGCTTCGTCCCACGCGCTGCCGGCATTCTTTTTGTACCAGTCGTAAATCCGGCCGACGAACGGCGAGATCAGTTGCGCGCCCGCTTCGGCGCAGGCGGCCGCCTGGGCGAGCGAGAACAGCAGCGTCATGTTGCAGTGGATGCCTTCCTTCTGCAGCACTTCCGCCGCGCGGACGCCTTCCCAAGTGGAAGCCAGCTTGATCAGCACGCGTTCGCGGCCAATGCCGTGCTCCTTGTACAGCGAGATCAGTTCGCGGCCCTTGGCGATCGAGGCTTGCGTGTCGAACGAGAGGCGCGCATCGACTTCCGTCGACACGCGGCCCGGAATGATCTTGAGAATTTCGGTGCCGAAGGCGATCAGCAACTGGTCGATGACGGCGCCGACCGGCTTCGACGCGTGCGCCTTCACGGTCTTTTCGAGCAGCGGCTTGTAGTCGTCTTTCTGCACCGCTTTCAGAATCAGCGACGGATTGGTGGTCGCGTCCTGCGGCTTGTACTGGGCAAGCTGCTGGAAGTCGCCGGTATCGGCCACGACGGTGGTGTATTGCTTGAGTTGATCGAGTGCGGTTGTCATGTTCGAGCCTTCAGGGCGCGTGCGCGCCGTGGTTCAGGAGAAATGAGGTTGCCACCGGCCTGAAACGCTAACCAGATCCGGCGGCCGCGGGTCACGCTGCAACGCTGCCCGCCATCTTGCCGGGGAATTTTGACGGAAAGCGCTGCCGGATGCTTCTATTCTATGGCGGATCGGCTGATGCGGTATTGACAGTTGCCCACGGCGATCCGTTCACGCGGATTTCAGGCGGCATTTTCCGCCGACCGATCCGGCGCTGACCGATTCCGCCGAGCGCTTTTTGCAGACTGATCAGCCGCGCCGCGCGTTCAACACCACTTGCGTCAGCACGCCCGCCACCAGCCCCCAGAAAGCCGAGCCGATGGACAACAAAGTCAGCCCGGACGCGGTCACCATGAACGTGACCAGCGCCGCCTCGCGCTGCTTCAGGTCCTGCATGGCGTTGGCGAGGCCGCTCATGATCGAGCCCAACAGCGCCAGCGCCGCGACGGAGACCACCAGCGCCTTCGGCAAGGCCGCGAACAGCGCGGCGATGGTCGCGCCGAAAACCCCGGCGATCAGGTAGAACATGCCGCACCAAACCGCCGCCATATAGCGCTTGTTGCGGTTTTCGTGCGCTTCGGGGCCGGTGCAGATCGCCGCGGTGATTGCCGCAAGATTGATGCCGTGCGAGCCGAACGGCGCGAGCAGCAGCGAGGCGATGCCGGTGGTCGAAATCAGCGGCGCCGAGGGTGTGGTGTAGCCGTCCGCGCGCAGCACGGCGATGCCCGGCACGTTCTGCGACGCCATCGCGACGACGAAGAGCGGGATCCCGATGCTGACGCTGGCCGCCACCGAAAACACCGGCATCGTGAACACCGGATGCGCCAGCGCGACGTGGAAGCGGCTGAAGTCGAGCAGTCCGAGCCCGCCGGCGGCCGCCGTGCCGACGATCAGCGTCGTGACGATCGCATAGCGCGGAGCGAGCCGTTTGACGACCAGGTAGGTGAAGAACATGGTCAGCACGAGCGCGGTCTGGAACTGCGCGGCGCGGAAAATCTCGATGCCGATCTCGAACAGGATGCCTGCCAGCAAGGCCGAGGCGATGCCCGCCGGAATCCTCTTCATCAGCGTATCAAACCAGCCGGTCAGGCCGACCAGCGTGAGCAGCAGCGCGCAGACGATAAACGCGCCGATCGCCTCTCCATAAGCCACGTGCGGCAGCGACGACACCAGCAGCGCCGCGCCGGGCGTCGACCAGGCGATCACGATCGGCGCGCGAAACCGCAGCGAAAGGCCGATCGTGCAGACGGCCATGCCGATCGACAAGGCCCAGATCCACGACGAAATCTGCGCGTCGCTCAGATGCGCGGCCTGGCCCGCCTGGAACATCAGCACGAGCGAACTGGTGTAGCCCGTCATCATCGCGACGAAACCGGCGACAATGGCGGACAGCGAAGTGTCGGCGAAGGGGTTGAGGCGCCCGGGCGGTGTAACGGCAGGGGACAAATCGGGCGTGGAAGACGGACTCATGCAGATGCTTTCTTGTCGTTGAAGGTAAAACTCGAGCGGACTATTTGCTCAGCGTGCGCATGGCGGTCTCGAGGCCGGCGAGCGTGAGCGGGTACATGCGGTGGCCGAGCACCTCGCGGATCGCGCTGACCGACTGCCGGTACGCCCACAAGCCTTCCGGTTCGGGATTGAGCCACGCGTGGTGCGGGAAATGATCGGCGAGCCGGCGCAGCCATACCGCGCCGGCTTCGGCGTTGTTGTACTCCACCGAGCCGCCCGGCTGCAGCACTTCGTACGGGCTCATCGTCGCGTCGCCGACGAAGATCAGTTTGTAGTCGGACGTGAATTTGTGCAGCACATCCCACGTCGGCATGCGCTCGGCGTGACGGCGGCGGTTGTTCTTCCACAGGAAGTCGTACACGCAGTTGTGGAAATAGTAGAACTCCAGGTGCTTGAACTCGGCTTTGGCGGCGGAGAACAGCTCTTCGGTGCGCTTGATGTGATCGTCCATCGAGCCGCCCACGTCAAGCAGCATCAGCACTTTCACCTTGTTGTGCCGCTCGGGCACCATCTTCAGGTCGAGCCAGCCGGCGTTCGCGGCGGTGCTGCGGATCGTGTCGGGCAGATCGAGCTCTTCGGCGGCGCCCTCGCGGGCGAAACGGCGCAGGCGGCGCAGCGCGATCTTGATGTTGCGCGTGCCGATTTCGACCTGGTCGTCGTAATCGCGATAGGCGCGCGCTTCCCAGACCTTGACGGCGGTGCGGTTGCCCGCCGCGTCGCCGCCGATGCGCACGCCTTCCGGGTTGTAGCCGCCATTGCCGAACGGCGACGTGCCGCCCGTGCCGATCCACTTGTTGCCGCCTTCGTGGCGCTCCTTCTGTTCGTCGAATAGTTCCTTCAGGCGCTCCATGAGCTTGTCGAGGCCGCCCATCGCCTCGATCTGCGCTTTTTCTTCCGGCGACAGATCGCGTTGCAGCTTCTTCTTCAACCAGTCGAGCGGGACGTCGAAGGCGAGCTCCGAGGCTTGCGCGACGCCTTTGAAATACGCGCCGAACGCCTGGTCGAACTTGTCGAAGTACTGCTCGTCCTTGACCAGCGTGATGCGCGCGAGATAGTAGAACTCGTCGAGCGACGGCGCGATCACGTTGGCTTTGAGCGCCTCGAGCAGCGTCAGGTATTCCTTCACCGACACCGGCAGTTTGGCGGCGCGCAGCGAGTAGAAGAAGTCGATCAGCATGCTGGGTCCTCTGCGGCGGCGGCGGGTGGTCGGGGCGCCGCGCGCTTCAATGGCGGCTTGGCGGCCGGTCGGCGACCATCCGGCGCTCAATCAACGGTGGTTCAACGGTTGTTGCGGTTCATGAAGATCAGCCGCTCGAACAGATTCACGTCCTGCTCGTTCTTCAGCAGCGCGCCGTGCAGCGGCGGAATGATCTGCTTCTGGTCGGACGAGCGCAGCGCTTCCGGAGGAATGTCTTCGGCGAGCAGCAGCTTGAGCCAGTCGAGCAGTTCCGAGGTGGACGGCTTTTTCTTCAATCCGGCGACGTTGCGCAGTTCGAAAAAGCTCTGCATGGCGGCCGCGAGCAGTTCCTTCTTGATGCCCGGATAGTGCACCTCGACGATCTGCTGCATGGTGACCGGATCGGGGAACTTGATGTAATGGAAGAAGCAGCGGCGCAGGAACGCGTCGGGCAGCTCCTTCTCGTTGTTCGACGTGATGATCACGAGCGGGCGCTGTTTCGCGCGGATCAGCTCGTGCGTCTCGTACACGTAGAACTCCATGCGGTCGAGTTCGCGCAGCAGGTCGTTGGGGAATTCGATGTCGGCCTTGTCGATCTCGTCGATCAGCAGCACCGTTTGCTCCTCCGACTCGAACGCCTGCCACAGCACGCCCTTGACGATGTAGTTGCCGATGTCCTTGACGCGTTCGTCGCCGAGTTGCGAATCGCGCAGGCGCGACACCGCGTCGTACTCGTACAGACCCTGCTGCGCCTTGGTGGTGGACTTGATGTGCCACTGCAAAAGCGGCATGCCGAGCGCGGCGGCGACCTCTTCGGCGAGCATGGTTTTGCCCGTGCCGGGTTCGCCCTTGATCAGCAACGGGCGCTTGAGCGTCATCGCGGCGTTGACCGCGAGCTTGAGGTCGTCGGTGGCGACGTACTGCGATGAGCCTTCGAAACGCATGGCGAGATGCTCTTTTTCGGGAAAAAACCCAGTATAAGTCAGAAGGCCTGTTGGCCTGAAACCGCCTCGCGTAAGGTGTCACCCGCGGTGCCGTAGCGCGAAGCCAGTGCGCACGCGGCGCCGGCGAGCGGCCCGAACGTTCGCCCGGCGGGCCTGGTGGGCGGGCGCGCCGGGCGAGAGCGGGCTGAATGCGGTGTCGGATGCGTGTCGAACCGGCGCGAGCGGCCGGCATGCGGCGGTGGCCGCCATGCCTTGCGGATCGGGCGCGGCGGAGCAAACCGGCGCTAGCCGTGGCTTTGCGGTGGCCGGATGCGCCGCGGCCCCGCGCGGTGGACGTTCGGCGCGGCGTCGCGGTACAATTAGCCCGATTTTTTTGGCCTGCGTGGCTCCCTATAAGAATAACGGCGCGGGCCGTTGCCTTTTTGGTCGCCCGTTTCCCCTCAAGCCAGGTTACATGCTATGAATAAATTCGTTGGCAAACACGTCGTGATCGCAGCGCTGTCGGTGCTCGCGGGCTATACGGCCGGTGCGCAGGCAGCGGATGTCGTCGGCAACGCGAAGGCGGGCCAAGGCAAGGTCGCGATGTGTATTGGCTGCCACGGCATCCCTGAATACCGCACGGCTTACCCTGAGGTCTACCGCGTGCCGATGCTCGGCGGGCAGAACCAGGCGTACCTCGAGAACGCCCTGCATGGCTACAAGAAGGGCGACCGCCATTTCGAAACAATGCGCGCCATCACCGCGTCGCTGTCGGATCAGGACATCGCCGACATCGCAGCCTACTACGCAGCGCAAAATTCCTCTTCGAAGAGCAATCCCGACAAGTGACCTGCGGCTCGTCCATCCAGTCACTCGGCAAATAAATTCGCGGGATAGGAGAATTCATGAATAAGCCCCAACAGGCACTCCACACGGTGTTCAAGGCTGCATGCGCGTCGGCGGCAGTGATCGGTCTGGTTGCAGCGAACGTCGCGCACGCCGCCGACGCCGGCAACGGCAAGGTGCTGTCCGACAGCCACAACTGCGCGGCTTGCCACGGCGTGAACCTGAACAAGCCGGTGAGCCCGGAGTATCCGAAGCTCGCGGGTCAGCATTCCGATTACGTCTACTGGGCGCTGCGCCAATACCAGATGGGCAACGGCAACCCGCACCTCGGTCGCAACAACCCGATCATGCAGGCGCAGGTGCAAAGCCTGTCGCAAAGCGACATGAAAGACATTGCCGCTTACGTCGAATCGCTGAACGGCGATCTGGTGCAGAAGAAGTAAGCGCGCCGCATAAGTCTTCGCGCTGCTTTTGGATTGAACGACACCCCGCTTCGGCGGGGTGTCGTGCTTTTGGGCGCTTGGTTCCGACTGGCGGATGTGCCAGCTTCAGTCGCGCGTGGCGCGCCGCTGGATGCGCTGCAGGTATGCGTCCGTGTCGGGCGGCGTGCCGGTGCGCTGCGCTTCCCAGATGGTTTCGCCAAGGCAGTCCATGATGGCGTGCTGCGCCTCGTGGGTCGAGCCGAGGCGTGCGGCAAGGCGTTCGTGCGCCGCGCGAATGCCGGGCGGCTGGTCGATCGACAGCTGTTCGGTGATCGCCAGATGCATCGATAGATGCAGGAACGGGTTGGTCTGGCCGCGTTCGGGCGAGTAGTCCTGTGCCTGGGCGGCGTCGCCGTCGGTCAGGTCGGAGTGGTATTCGGGATGCTCGACGATCCAGTCGGCGGCGATCGCCTCCAGCGGCGTCAGAATCTCGCCTTTGCGCTGCTTGCGCCAGGTGTCGGTGAAGAAGAGACGGACTTCGTCGCGGCTGGGATTGAACATCGTGAGACCGGTGCGTTGAGTGGGGGCGTGTGACGTGAGCCTGTAAAGCGTCAGCCTGTGAAGCGGACGAGGCAGGGCGTCATTTTACGCCGGGGCGGCGCGGGCTGCTGGCGGCGCTTTGGCGTTGAATGAGGTGTCGGTTCCCTACAGATCCGGCGGCGGGGTTTTCGGCCGGAACTCGCACAGCGGCTCGATCACGCAATGCCAGCATTCAGGCCGGCGCGCCTTGCATACATAACGGCCGTGCAGGATCAACCAGTGGTGCGCGTCCTGCTTGAACTCGGCGGGCGTGAATTTCTCCAGCGCCGCTTCGACCGCGCGAACGTCCTTGCCGGGCGCGAGACCGGTTCGATTCGCAACCCTGAAGATGTGCGTGTCGACCGCGATGGTCGGATGACCGAACGCGGTGTTTAGAATCACATTGGCCGTTTTCCGGCCGACACCCGGCAGGCTTTCGAGCGCGTCGCGATCCTCGGGCACTTCGCCGCCGTACTGGTCGAGCAGAATGCGGCAGGTCGCAATGACGTTCTTCGCCTTGGTGCGATAGAGGCCGATGGTCTTGATGTAGCCGGTCACGCCTTCTTCGCCGAGATCGAAAACTTTCTGCGGCGTGTTCGCGACCGGAAACATCTTGCGCATGGCCTTGTTGACCGACACGTCGGTGGCCTGCGCCGACAGCAGCACGGCGATCAGCAGTTCGAACGGAGTGGTGTACTCGAGTTCGGTTGTCGGATGAGGCGTGAGACTCTGAAACGTCTCGTAGATGGCGCGGCGTTTGTTCGCGTTCATGCTGGGCGTGACGGTGCGGTTAGTGCTTATCGGACGGTGTATCGGGGTTGTCCGCGGCGAGGCCGAGACGGCGGCGGCGTGCTTCGGCGGCATCGATCTGCGCCTGCACGTCCGCGCTCACACGTTCGGTGTTCAGCGGGCCCTGGCCTTTGGCGGCCAGTTCCTCTTTCTTCTTGCGAGCACGGTCGAGCGCGGCCTGGATGATCGCGCGTTTCTTTGCTTCGGCGTCGTCCGCGGCGGGCGCGGCCGATGGCGCCGCAGCGTTGGCTTGCGTTGTTTCGGTAACCTGAGCAGCGGCAGCGCTGCCGGCCCGCCGCGCTGCAGCACGTGCTTCGGCAGCCTCGCGCTCGCGGGCGAGACGCGCTTCGCGCCGGTCATGGCGCTCGCGCGCGGCGTCGGCCTGCGCCTGGCTCCACGCGTCCCAACCGGTCGCTTCGCCGGTGACCGGCGGCAAGGCAATGCAGTCGACGGGGCAGGGCGGCACACACAAATCGCAACCGGTGCAGAGTTCGGCGATCACCGTATGCATCTGTTTCGGTGCGCCAACTATTGCATCGACCGGACAGGCCTGCATGCACAATGTGCAGCCGATGCAAACTTGTTCGTCGATAACCGCCAACGGACGCGGCCGTTCGACGCCGTTGGCGGAATTGAGCGGAATCACCGGCTTGCCGAGCAAAGCGGCAAGCCGTGCGATGCCTTCGACGCCGCCTGGCGGGCATTGATTGTAGTTGGCCTCACCGCCTGCAACGGCTTCGGCATAGGGACGGCATGCGGGGTAACCGCACTTGGTGCATTGCGTCTGGGGGAGCAGATCTTCGATTCGGTCTGCGAGTGTTTTGGTATCTGTCACGGTCACGACGTGGGGCTTTGGCTTGCGGCCGCACAGCTTGAACTAAATAGCACATTATCGCCGATTTCCCCAATTGCCATCCGCAATCCATGTGCCATAATCGAAGCGCTTTTTTCGAAAGACCGCAGAAGGGTATTCCCCCAACCAGCCCGTTCAGTGCTGTCGGTGCAAGGCCCGAGGAGAGGCCGGCGGCGCGATCCGGATAACGCGGCTCACGAAGACGATGCCACCATGAATCAGCCGAAAATCAAAAGAGATCCTGAAGGCACACGGCGCCGCATTCTGCTTGCGGCGGCCGAAGAGTTTGCAAATGGTGGGCTATTCGGCGCGCGCGTCGATCAGATCGCCCGCCGCGCGGAAACGAATGAGCGCATGCTCTATTACTACTTCGGTAGCAAGGAGCAGCTTTTTACCGCCGTACTCGAGCACGCGTTCAGCGCGCTCAATGAAGCGGAGCGCACGCTCGAGCTCAATGGCATCGCCCCGGTCGAGGCGATCACGCGTCTCGCGCATTTTGTTTGGGATTACTACCGCGATCATCCCGAGTTGCTGCGTCTCATCAATAACGAGAATCTGCATGAAGCACGCTATATGCAGAAGTCGACGCGCATCCGCGAAATGATCTCGCCGATCGTCGCCACGCTCGGCGGCATTCTCGAGCGCGGTCAACGTGCGGGGCTGTTCCGCACCAACGTCGATCCGCTGCGCTTCTATGTCACGCTCTCGGGCATGGGCTACTACATCGTGTCGAACCGCTTCACGCTCGAAGCCACACTCGGCCGCGATTTCAGCAGCGCGAGCGAACGCAGTGAAGTGATTCAGATGAACACCGAGTTGCTGCTCGCGTATCTGTTGCGCAAGTAGGCTGCGTCAAAAGCGGCGCACTGAGGCTTCGGGATCCTCATGAACGACAACGGCCTCCGAAGAGGCCGTTGTTTGTCGATTACGCGTGCGACGCTCAGGCTTCGACTTTTTCCTTCGCTACCTTCGGCGCCTTGTTGTGCTCGAGGATGAAGTCGCGCAACTGCGGATAGATGATGGTGCGCCAGCGACGTCCGGAGAAAATGCCGTAGTGTCCGCACTTCTCCGCGGTGAAGTGACGTTTGTGCTCTTCCGGAATGCCCGTGCACAGCTCATGCGCGGCAAAGGTCTGGCCGTCGCCGGAGATGTCGTCCAGTTCGCCTTCGATCGTGAAGAGCGCCGTTTTCGTGATGTCCTGCGGCTTCACCCGTTCGCCGGAAATGTCCCACGTGCCTTCGGCGAGGCGGAATTCCTGGAACACCACGCGGATCGTGTCGAGGTAATAGTCCGCGTCCATGTCGAGCACGGCGTTGTACTCGTCGTAGAAGCGGCGGTGCGCTTCCGCGTCGTCTTCGTCGCCGCGCAGCAGGCTCTGGTAGAAATCCCAGTGCGATGCCGCGTGACGTTCCGGATTCATGGCGACAAAACCGGTGTGCTGCAAAAAGCCCGGGTAAACCTTACGGCCCACGCCCGGATAATTCGGCGGCACCGTGAAGATCACGTTGTTGTCGAACCACTCGTACGAGTGTTGCGTGGCGAGCGAGTTGACCGACGTCGGGCTCTTGCGCGCGTCGATCGGGCCACCCATCATCGTCATGGTGCGCGGCGTGTCTTCGCCGCGGCTCGCCAGCAGCGAAATGGCGGCAAGCACCGGCACGGTCGGCTGACACACCGAGATCACGTGCAGATTCTTCGCGCCGATGTGGCGGATGAATTCCTGAATGTAGGCGACGTAGTCGTCCAGATGAAACTCGCCGGCTTCGAGCGGCACCATGCGTGCGTCGATCCAGTCGGTCAGGTAAACCTTGTGGTCTTGCAACAACGTGCGCACGGTGTCACGCAGCAGCGTGGCGTGGTGTCCCGACAACGGTGCGCATACCAGCACGACCGGTTCGTCTTTCAATTGGGTAACGGCGTCGCTGTCGTCGGCGAAACGCTTGAAGCGCATCAGGCGGCAAAACGGCTTCTCGATGATCGTTTGTTCAATGATCGGAATGTTATGACCGTCTTTGACAATCTGATGAAGATTGAACTCGGGCTTTTCGTAATCTTTACCGAGCCGGTAGAGCAGTTCGTAACCGGCTGAGAGGCGCGTGGCGCCGGGCACGTAGGCCAAAGGGCTGGCGGGATTCGCGAAGGATTTCGACGCGGCCTGGGCCCAGGCGGTAAGGGGGCTCAACATCGCCCGCTGGAATTCGTGCAGTTGGTAGAGCATGGGTGCTCCGTTCTAAGCGGTTCGCATGGGGCTTCGCAAACACGCGTGTGGCGTTGCGGCGGGCCAATTTGGTTGTGGGCACATTGTTTTTCGGCCAACAGTCTAGTCGATCATATCGAACAAAGCGTACTTGTGCAATGCAGCATTTTGCGCGCGGCTATCACGCAAACCGTCATTAAATCATGCTACTGGCAACGTTGCCGCGCCGCTATCGGGGGTTGCAGCAGCATCAAGTTCTGGTTCTCCGGTGCCGTCATGGGGCGGTTGCCCGGTCGCCTGCGCCATCGCCTGCTCGTGTTTCATCAGGTTCAGGCCGGTGTGCACGAGCGCCACATGCGAAAACGCCTGCGGGAAATTGCCCACGAGGCGCTTCGCAGCCGGATCGTACTCTTCCGCGAGCAAACCGACATCGTTGCAGAGCGCGAGCAGACGTTCGTACATCGCGATTGCTTCGTCGAGGCGGCCTTGCAACGCCAGGTTGTCCACCATCCAGAACGAGCAAGCGAGAAACGTGCCTTCCCCCGGCGGCAGGCCGTCGTCGTATTCGGTGGTGCGATAGCGCATCACGAAGCCGTCGCGCATCAGGTCCCGCTCGATCGCCGCCACGGTGCCTTTGACGCGCGGATCGTTCGGCGGCAGGAACGCGACCAGCGGCATCAGCAGCACGCTCGCGTCGAGCTGGTCGGTGCCGTAGCACTGCGAGAACGCGTTGAGCGCGGGATTCCAGGCCTTCTCGCAGACTTCCGCGTGGATTTGCGCGCGGGTGGCGCGCCATTCGTCGAGCGGGCCGTCGAGCTTGAACATTTCCGCCGACTTGATGGCGCGGTCGTAGGCGACCCACGCCATCACCTTCGAGAAGGTGAAATGCTGGCGGCCGCCGCGCGTTTCCCAGATGCCTTCGTCGGGTTCCTGCCAGATCGTGTCGAGGTGCTTGAGCAACGCGCACTGCACGTTCCACGCGGTGTCGTCCGCCTGCAGGCCGCCGACGCGCGCGAGATGCAACGCATTCATCACTTCGCCATAGACGTCGAGCTGGCGCTGGCCGACCGCGTTATTGCCGATCCGCACAGGTTTCGCGTCCTGATAGCCCGGCAGCCAGTCGATTTCGAATTCGGGCAAGCGCCGCTCGCCCGCGATGCCATACATGATCTGCAACTGGTCCGGCGCACCGGCCATCACCCGGCCGAGCCACGTGCGCCACGCGCGAGCTTCGTCGTAATAGCCGCCGCGCATCATCGCGAGCAGTGTGATCGTGGCGTCGCGTAGCCAGCAGTAGCGGTAGTCCCAGTTGCGCATGCCGCCGAGCTGCTCCGGCAGTGAGGTCGTGGGCGCGGCGACGATGCCGCCGGTCGGTTCGTAAGCGAGCGCCTTCAGCGTGATCAGCGAACGGCGGATCGGCTCGGCCCAGCGCCCTTCGACCGTGCCGCGCGCCGACCATTCGAGCCAGTGATTCTCGGTGCGCGCCAGCGAGGTGTGCGGATCGCGCGCTGGCGGAATGCGCAGATGCGAGGGCGAGTAAGCGAGCGAGAACGGCACCCGTGCGCCTTCGCTGACGGTGAATTCGGCGACCGTCTTCATGTCTTCGCCACGCAACTCGACCGGCGTGCGCAACACGGCGGTGTCCGGTCCGACGATCGCCTTGATGCCGCTGTCGTGCTTCAGGCGGTCGACCCACGGAACCGAGAAGCCGTAGTCGAAACGCAGCACCAGTTCCATCTTCATGCGCACCGTGCCGCGTTTGCCGACGACGAGCCGCACCATTTCCGACCAGCCGTTACCCGGCGGCATGAAATCGATCAGCGTGACGGCGCCCTCGGGCGTCTCGAAGTCGGTTTCCAAGATCAGCGTTTCGCCGCGATAACGGCGGGTGATGGTCGGCGGCGTGTCCGAGACCGGCGAGATCAGCCAGCGGCCGTTCTCGGGCGTGCCGAGCAGGGCGGCGAAGCAGGCGCCGGAATCGAAGCGCGGCCAGCAGAGCCAGTCGACGGAACCTTCGCGGGAAACGAGCGCGGCCGTGTGGCCGTCGCCGATGAGCGCATAGTCTTCGATGAGTGCGGGCATGGGGAGCGAGTCAGTATGGCGCGCGGCGAGGAGGCGCCGTGCAAGGTGTCATCGAGGTGTCGTTGTTGTTACCGGACTTGCGCGATGCGCTTTGGTTCATCATGTAATGCAGCGAAACGCGGGTTGGTAATTGTCAAATCAATGCCTACAATCAGATTTCATGCCGACGCCCGGAGCTTTCCGGATTATGAACCGGCCCCGCCCATGGCGCATACAGACGCCGTTTCCGAGGACCAAAGCTATGCTGAACCCGTCGAAATCCGACTGCATCACGATTCTCTCGGCCGCCAGCGAACTTGCCGACGATTCGATGTTACCGCTCGATTATGGCCGGCTAGGGCTAAGCCGCAACGGCATGCTGACCGCCGCCGCCTTTCTGGTCGAACGGGCCTGCTTCCGGCGCTATAAGGAAGGCGATGGCCATTATGCCGTTGGCGCTCTCTCGCTGCAGGGACGCTTGCGTCTCGACCAGCTTTCGAACGGCTGACTGACGGCGCTTCGCGCACGCCGGATGGTTGCTGCACCGCACTGACCGCAAACTCACCGTGCTTCGGGCGAGCCTACGCCGCTTCGCCGTGCCATCCGGTTTTATTGCTTGCCTCGAGCTTCACGGCCATTGGCGCGTGACGCTTGCGCACGTCTTATGTCCTGCCTCGACGCGAGGCGCCGCCGGGCCGGCGCTGCGCCCGGTCGTGCGTCCCGCGCTTGCGTAGCCGATTGCCGCCGCCGCTCAGAAGTGCGACGACCCCACGCCGAAGATCCCAATGATGCCGATGATGATCAGATAGAGCGCGACGATGTAGTTCAACAGGCGCGGCATGACGAGAATCAGAATACCGGCGATCAACGAAACCAGCGGGCCCAGGCTGAGTGTGACGTTCATGAAGACTCCGTAGTGTGAGACGCGATTGAAAAAACGCCCCGTCAGGCGGGACAATTGCCACTCATGCTGCCGATTGCCGCCTGACCGGATAGCGGTCACCGGATTCGCTGCATGATCCGACACAACGCTTTTATACTTCTTTCGATAAGAACAACGCTCGAACGATTGCGCGGCAGACCAGAGACACCATGACAACCGAATCAACCAAATAACCGATGTAGAGGAGGTCATATGCTTCGTCGTCACCGGGCCGCGATGCCTGCCGTTGCAGATTCCCGCTTGCCTTCTGCTGCTGATTCCACCTCATGGCGCGCGGCGCACCCTGCTCCATTGCGCTCCGCCCGTTCGATAATAAAAGGTTTCGTGCTCATGGTCTCGATTGTTGCTTCGCAGGCGTTTGCGCAAGATTCCGGCCCGGCCCCCGCCGACGGGGTCTATGACATGGTGGTCGGCACCTATACCGGCCCGAAGAGCGAAGGCTTGTATGTCTATCGCTTCGACACCAGGACGGGTGATGCGACGCGCGTCTCGGTCGCGCAGACGGTCAACCCGTCCTACCTCGTGGTGAGCCGCGATCGCCGCTTCGTCTACGCGGTCAACGAAATGCCCGGCGACAACGGCCCGGCCACGCAGCGCGGCGGCATCAGCGCGTTTCGTTTCGACGCCGCGAGCGGCCAGTTGACGTTCCTCAACAAGGTCTCTTCGGACGGCAATGATCCGTGCTATCTGAGCCTGTCGCCGGACGGCAAGTATTTGCTGACCGCGAACTACTCGGTGGCCGCCGATCCGGGCGGCAGCTTCGCGGTGTTCCCGTTGCAGGCCGACGGTCAGGTCGGCCCGTCGGTGCTCACGGTGCATCACGAAGGCGGCGGTCCGGTGAAGGGCCGGCAGGACAATTCGCACGTTCACTCCACCGTGTTCTCGCCGGACGGCCACTATCTGTTCGCGCAGGATCTCGGCGCGGACAAGCTGTACTCGTATCGCTACACGCCTGACGGCAGCCGCGGGCTGTTCGGCCCGACCGACTGGCGCTACAACCAGGAGAAAGCCGGCTCGGGTCCGCGCCATCTGGTGTTCGGCGCCGACGGCAAACATGCGTATCTGACGAGCGAAATGGCGGCTACCGTCAGCACGTTCAATTACAACGACGGCAAGCTCACGCAGGTGCAAACGCTTTCGCTGACCGAGCCGGGCTTCAAGGGCGCGGTGGGCGCGGCGGCCATTCATCTGTCGCCGGACGGGCGCTTTCTGTATGCCACCAATCGCGGCGACGCGAACGACATCGTGATCTTTTCGGTCGACCCTACCAACGGGCACCTGAAGAAGATCGGTCATCAATCCAGCATGGGCAAGTCGCCGCGTGAATTCGCAATCGACCCGACCGGCAACTGGCTGATCGTCGGCAATCAGAACAGCGATACCGTGTACGTGTTCAAGCGCAATCAGCAGAGCGGTATGCTCGAAGCGAATCCGAAGCGTTTCGAACTCGGCTCGCCGGTGGATTTCAAGCTGGTCTCGCCGTCGTAAGTGTGGGCGAAGCGCGTGATGTGACGGCGCGCACCGGATGAAAAATGGGCCGCTTTTTCAAGCGGCCCATTTTCTTGCGGTGGGTGGTTTCGCACTGGCGGTGGCCAACAATAGTTGCTTATTCCGCCGGCCCAGGCGCGAGCACTTCGCGGCTGCCGTTGATGCCCATAGCCGACACGAGGCCCGCCGTTTCCATCTGCTCGACCAGACGCGCCGCGCGGTTATAACCGATGCGCAACTGCCGCTGCACCGACGAGATCGACGCGCGCCGCGTGCGCACCACGAAAGCGACGGCTTCGTCGTAGAGCGGATCGGCTTCCGCATCCGGCGATTCGCCGAACAGATCCTGCGCCGCGCCGCCGTCGGTGGCCGGGCCGTCGAGAATGCCTTCCTCGTACTGCGGCTCGCCGAACTGCTTCAGATACTCGACGATCCGGTGCACTTCCTCGTCGGCGACGAACGCGCCGTGCACCCGTTGCGGATAGCCCGTGCCGGGCGGCAGGAACAGCATGTCGCCCTGGCCGAGCAGCGACTCGGCGCCCATCTGATCGAGAATCGTGCGCGAGTCGATCTTCGACGACACCTGGAACGCCACTCGCGTCGGAATGTTCGCCTTGATGAGGCCGGTGATCACGTCCACCGAAGGACGCTGCGTCGCCAGAATCAAATGGATGCCGGCGGCGCGCGCCTTCTGCGCGAGGCGCGCGATCAGTTCTTCGATCTTCTTGCCCGCCACCATCATCAGGTCGGCGAGTTCGTCGATCACGACCACGATCAGCGGCAGCGGCGCGAGCGGTTCGGGCGCTTCCGGCGTCAGCGAGAACGGGTTGCCGAGCTTCTTGCCCTTGGCTTCGGTGTCGCGGATTTTCTGGTTGAAGCCGGCCAGGTTGCGCACCCCGACCGCCGACATCAGGCGATAGCGCTTTTCCATTTCGCCGACGCACCAGTTCAGCGCGTTGGCGGCGAGCTTCATGTCGGTGACGACCGGCGCGAGCAGATGCGGAATGCCTTCGTAGACCGACAGCTCGAGCATCTTCGGGTCGATCATGATGAGGCGGACTTCTTCGGGCGTCGCCTTGTAGAGCAGCGAGCAGATCATCGCGTTGATCGCCACCGACTTGCCCGAACCGGTCGTGCCGGCGACCAGCATGTGCGGCGCCTTGGCCAGATCGGCGACCACCGGATGACCGGTAATGTCCTTGCCCATGGCGAGCGTCAACTGCGAATGCGAGTTCTGATAGACGCTGGCTTCGAGGATCTCGGACAGGCGGATGGTCTGGCGCTTGGCGTTCGGCAATTCGAGGCCCATGCAGGTCTTGCCCGGAATCGTCTCGACCACGCGGATGGACGTTAGGCCGAGGCCGCGTGACAGATCCTTCATCAAGCCGACGATCTGACTGCCGCGCACGCCGAGCGCCGGCTCGACTTCGAAGCGTGTGATGACCGGGCCGGCCGACGCACCGACGACGGTGACCGGCACCTTGAATTCCTGCAGACGTTGTTCGATCAGCAGGCCGGTTTCGATGAGCTTTTCTTCGGAGACCGGTTCGACGTCGATGTCCGCGGGCGCGAGCAGGTCGAGCGTAGGCAGTTCGACCATCGATGCCGCGGGCGCGTGGAACTCGAAGCCGTTGGTGGGGCTGTGGCCGCGCAGGGGTGGGCGTGGTTGGGCGGTGGGTTCGGTGGGCTCCGTGGCTTCCGTGGGCTCCGTGGATGGGACCGCGGTTGCGTACGGTGCGGCGAGCGGTGCCGATGTTGCCGGCGCTGGCGGTGCTAGCGGAGGGATGGCGGTCTCGTTGGTACGGTCTTCGACGGCGAAGGGTGCGTCGGCGATGACGTCGGATGCCATGGGCGTGGCCTGAACCACAAAGCCCGGAAAGCGGACTACGTTCGATGCTTGCGGCGCGATGGGTTGCGGCGGTGCTGCGGTGGTTATGTTTGTAGCTTGCGCGGGGGCGGACGAGTCCGAAGCATGCGGTGCGATGCTTTGCGGCGCCGCTGCCGTGGTTATGTTCGCCGCGTGTGCGGTGGTCGGCGAGCCCGAAGCATGCGGTGTGATGCTTTGCGGCGCCGCTGCCGTGGTTATGTTCGCCGCGTGCGCGGTGGCCGACGACTCCGAAGAGCGCGGCGTGAAGTTTTGCGGCGTTACTGCGGCGGTTATGTTTGCAGCGTGCGTGGTGACCGACGAGTCCGATGCTTCAAGTGCGTCCGAGAGGGCAGGGGAGTCCACCGTTTCCGTTTCGACCGGCGTGGCGAATTCGCTTTGGCGCGCGATACTCGGCGATGGCGTGGCGTCACGCGTCGGCACTGCCCCGCTCGACACAACGACGCTGCCGACAGCCGGCGCACTCGATGACGAAGCCGCGTGTTGCGCTAGGACCGCATCGAGTTCGGTTTCCCAAGGCGCGAGCGTTTTATCGATCACGACTTTAGCAACCGGTGCAGGCGCGGCGGGTTGCGGTTCGACAAACGGTGCGGCTTCTTTCGAATGTTCGGTGATTGCCGGCGCAGTCGTCTGCCCGGTGACTTTCGGTGTGGCGACTTCCGAATGGTCCGCAGACTTGCTGAGCGTCTGCGCGGTTTCAACGCTCGGGCTCGCGTGAATGTCGGTGTGAGTTGTCGATGCCATCGAATCGTCTTCGCACGGCGATTCATTCTCGGTCGCTTCGCTTGCTTGCAACTGTGCGGCAAAAACCTGGAACGGCGTCGGCGTAGCGACTGGCGGCACATACTGCGACGCAGGTGCAGGTGCAGGTGCAGGTGCAGGTGCGACCACCGGCGCCGCCGTCAACGGAGCTTGAATAATCGGCGGCTCGATCGGCCACTGCACGACGGGCTCGTGGCTGACTTCGGGCGGCACTTCGAACGCGGCTTCCATGCGCGGCGCATCGGTCGGCGTTTCTATCGCGCGATCAGCCGCAGCATTAGCATTGCCGGTAACACCCAGCGAAGGCACGTTCTCATCCGGCGGCAAAGCCGGTTCAACCGCATCCGCTCGCGGCACATCCACACTCGACCGCTCAGCCTCGAACGACGGCGCGGCGTTCGGCGCGCTCGTAACCTTTGCGTTTTCCGTGCCGGTGCTGCGCGCGAGGCTGACGCCCGCAATGTCGGTCCAGCGAGCGGCGTTTTCTGCGATGCTGCGTAGCGTCTCCTGGACGCTGGCGGGTGGCGTAACTTTCTGCGTCGCCGGCATCGGCCGCGTGTAGCTCGGCGGCGGACGGCGCGTGGCCGGCGTCGGCGTGACATCGTTGGAATGCGGGGCAGGCGAAAAACCTTGCCGGGGCGCCGGCGCGCGACTGACTGGAGCCGCCGGGGCCGCCGCGCCTTGAGTCGTCGTCGCAGGACGACCCGCACCGGTCGGCGCATTTCCTGCGGAACCCGCGGTCGCATGGGAGCCTGCGCCGCCGGACACGACACGTGTCGTCGCTGTCGTGTGCGCCGCCACTTGAGCCCCTTGAGCCACTTTAGCTGCCGCACCCGCCGCAGCCGGAGCAAAGGCAGCACCCGCAGCCAAACCCGCGCCGCCCCCCAAAGATCCCGCCGGCCGCTGTTCACCAGCCGACCGACGTCCAATCTGCGACGCGCCATCGCGAGCCGCCGCACCGGACGCACCCGAACTAGCACCCGGCGCAGCCGCGCGCGGCCCAGACTCGCGCAACCACCCAGCCGGCGCGACCGGCTCCGCCGGCATCCATGCCGCCTTGTCCGCTTTAAGTGGTTGCGTCTGCATCGGCACTTGTCGCGGCGGTGTCGTCGCGGCCCCCGTGCGCAGCACCGGCTCAGCCTGTATTGCCTGACGGCGCGGCGTGGCCGCGCCAGCACGCCAGCTCGCCGCAGCGCCACGCGCCGCCGCATCCTTACCCGCCGCGCTTGCCGCGGCGCCGGCCGCAGCCGCGTCGCGTCCACGCGCCGGCGGACGCCAGACCGTCGGGCGCGCATAACGGCCATTGGTTTTAGGCGCCATCGTATTGGTGGCCGGCGAAACATGCGACGGCAAACCATCATCGACGCTGCGATGACGGCGCGCTTCCTCGTCGCGTTTGGCGAGGCCGCGCGACAGGCCGAGGCCGAACGCGCCGTCGGCCCAGGCGGCGAAGTCGCGCCAGCGGAAGTCGATCAGCCACGGCAGGCTGATGAAAAGCAGCGCGAGCGCCGCCAGGGGCGTGCCGATATGCCCGAGCAGATGGCCGAATCCCGCAGCCAGCGCATGGCCGAAGCCATTCACGCCGGCCACGCCGATCAGCGACGCCTCGAGTGTGCAGCTTGCCACCAGCACACAGACGAAGCCGAGCCACAGCCGGATCGTGCCGGGGCCGCGCAGACCCGCGCCGCCCGGCAGTGCAGACTTCACGAGACGCCACAAAAGAGGAATGAACCAGACGGCTGACCCGCCGAACCAGCCGAAAACTACCGTGTGCATACTAGACATCAACGAATGACGGACGCGCAAAAACGCAATCCGTCGAGTTTAAACCGGCGAAGCCCGATGCTTCGAAGGCAGACGCAAGTATGCTTGCGTCAATTGGAAAGCAGACCGGCGCGCGGCCTGCCGTCGGTGAAAAACAACGGCTGTCGGGACAGCCTTCATCCGTCATGTGGCCCGTCCCGATCGAGGCGCTCCGCTCCGCGGTCCGGTTCGCTCATCAGCGACCTCGAGCATCGACCGGACGAGCCGCGACTCGTTCATTTCGTGCTGCGGTCGAAGGTCAGCGTGTCGCCGTTGTCGAGCACCAGTTGCATTTGTTGTGGCGCGCGCATCTGCACGCCGGTGCGGTCGATGTGCGTCAGCGCATTGAGATACGCGCCTTCGATCTGTCCGCCGGGCGTCATGCACGCCATGCGCGTGCCGCCCAGCGTGCCGAAGCTCAGCTTGCCGTCTTTCAGCGCGTACGAGCCCATGTAGCGGTTGCAGCCGGAAAAGCCGCTGGCATGGCGCTGGCCGGTCGAGGTGGAGAGCGTGAGCGTGATCGGCGCGTCCTGGTCCGCGGCCGGAATCGCGCGTGCCGTGCCGTCGGCCTGTTTCCAGGCGCTCAGCACCCAGCTGGTGTCGTCGAGCAGTTGCGCGGCGGCGGGATTGAATGGATCGGGCGCGGCGGCTTCCGAGTCGGGATGTTTCGGGATCGCACAGGCGCTCAACAGCGCGGCGACGCTCAACGCGGCGAGGGCGGTGCGCAGATACGGGGTGAAGCGCGCAACACGTCGCGCGGAGGAGCTTTGGAGCATGGCGTCGTTCCTCTTCAAACTGGCGAAGGCGTAAGGGTAACGCACTAAGCTTGCCGCACGCGAGAGCATTGGCGGGCGGAGCGCTTATTCGGTGCGCCGCGGCGCCCTTGCGCGCCGCCGTCGTGCTCCGCCGTTGCCCTTCACGCGCAGATCAGGATGCGGCCGCCGCGAGCAAGGCGCGGCGAGGGGCCCGCATGTTAACATCGTGTTCTACTCAATCCCACCCTCATCCGACTTTTATCTGGAGACCTCATGCAGATCGGCCAACGGATCGGCACGCCCCTTTCTGAATCCGCCACACGTGTCATGCTGCTCGGCGCCGGCGAGCTCGGCAAGGAAGTGATCATCGCGCTGCAGCGGCTGGGTGTCGAAGTGATCGCCGTCGACCGTTATCCGAATGCGCCGGGCCACCAGGTGGCGCACCGCGCGCACGTGATCGACATGACCGACCGCGCGGCGTTGCGCGCGCTGGTCGAACAGGAGCGGCCGCATCTGATCGTCCCCGAGATCGAAGCGATCGCGACCGACGCGCTCGCCGCCATTGAAAGCGACGGTCTCGCCGAAGTGATCCCGACCGCGCGCGCCACGCAGCTCACCATGAACCGCGAAGGCATCCGCCGTCTCGCCGCTGAGGAACTCGGCTTGCCGACCTCGCCGTACGCGTTCGCCGATTCGCTCGACGAACTGCGCGCGGGCATCGCCAAAGTCGGCTATCCGTGCGTGGTGAAGCCGGTCATGTCGTCGTCGGGCAAGGGGCAGTCGGTGCTCAGAAGCGACGAGGACGTCGAACCCGCATGGCAATACGCGATGGCCGGCGGCCGGGTGAATCATGGCCGCGTGATCGTCGAAGGGTTTATCGACTTCGAATACGAAATCACGCAATTGACCGTGCGCGCCATCGACCCGGCGAGCGGCGAAGTCAGCACCTATTTCTGCGACCCGATCGGCCACGTGCAGGTGGCGGGCGACTACGTCGAATCGTGGCAGCCGCAGCCCATGAGCCCGCTCGCGCTCGAACGTTCGCGCGAAGTCGCGCACAAGGTGACGGCCGCGCTCGGCGGCCGGGGTCTCTTCGGCGTGGAACTTTTCGTGCGCGGCGATGACGTATGGTTTTCGGAAGTGAGTCCGCGTCCGCACGATACGGGGCTCGTCACGCTGTGCTCGCAGCGCTTTTCGGAATTCGAACTGCACGCGCGCGCGATCCTCGGTTTGCCGGTGGATACGTCGCTGCGGGCGCCGGGCGCGTCGGCGGTGATTTACGGCGGGCTCGACGAGACCGGCATTGCATTCGAAGGCGTCGCCGCGGCGTTGGCGGTGCCGAACGCGGACCTGCGTCTGTTCGGCAAGCCGGAGAGTTTCGTCAAGCGCCGCATGGGCGTGGCCCTCGCCACCGGCGAGAACACCGACGAAGCACGTTCGCGCGCGAAGCAGGCCGCGGCAGCGGTGCGGCCGGTGTCGGCGAAGTAAGCGACGGCGTGGTGCACGGCGAACTGCTGAAGCGATTCGCCGTGACTCGCCCGACCCGCGTGCCCGGCACCCATCGCCGCGCGCAATCTGAATGATTGGGCTCGTCGAGCCCATCGGAGTCGAGGTACGTATGGCGCTGGAATTGCGCAACAACACGCGGCGCGGTTGGACCGGCCGTCTCGGCGCACTCGGCGTGGTGCTCGCGCTGTGCGCCGGGTTGACGGGCTGCGGCCTCGCGGCTGCGCCGTGCCGGATCGCGTCGGCAGGGTTGAAGATCGTGCCGGTGGTCGGGCATGTGGCCGCCGCGCCCACCGACGCATGCGCCGACGTGATCGACCCATAACCGGCCCGTCGTCCGCGTTTCAGCCGCAGTTCCAGAGGCGCAACGTGCGGCGCGCCGCCCGTGTTCGATTTGCCGCAACGATCGAGGCATCTCATGAAGAAATGGCTTGTTACAGTCACCACGGCGGCGGGTCTCGCGGCGCTGTACGGCCATGCGTGGGCCGCGCCGTTGCAGTTCTCGGAGATTCAGGCCAAAAACCGTCAGACGCACAAATACACCTGCGCGACCGGCAAGATTCTGCATGTCACTTACTGGAACACGGCGAACGGGCAAAGCTTCGCCCTCGTGCCGGTGAAGGGCAAGCAACTGCTGTTCGTCAATACGCTGTCGGCGTCGGGCGCGAAGTATCAGGCCGGCAGCTACACATGGTGGACCAAGGGGCCGCGCGCCGACCTGTATGACGCAATGGCCGGCGAAAACGCGCCACCCATGCTCTCCGACTGCATCACCATCAATCGCTGAGCGCGATGCGGCGGCTTTCCCTTCCCATGCCGCCGCTTGTCTCACCGCCTTCCGCTTCGCCGCATTGTCCGCCGGCGCACGCCGTTTCCATTCGAGTAGTAAGCTGTCCCGCATGGCATTTGCCGCCGTGCCACCGCGTCATGCCATCCGTGCCATCCCAGGCACTGTCGGCGTGGCCGGGGTCGTTTTCGATCGTCCGTTTCCGGGCTCCAGCGATGGAGTCACGGCCCGCGTCCGTATCATCAAGCGAGACCCTCAATGAAAGCATCGGACCTGTTCGTCAAATCGCTGGAAGCCGAAGGTGTCGAGTACGTGTTCGGCATTCCCGGTGAAGAAAATCTCGATCTGCTCGAATCGCTGCGCCGCTCGAAAATCCGTCTGATTCTCACGCGCCACGAACAGGCGGCCGGTTTCATGGCCGCCACATATGGCCGTCTCACCGGCCGCACCGGTGTGTGTCTGGCCACTCTCGGGCCGGGCGCGACCAACTTCGTGACCGCCGCGGCGTATGCGCAGCTCGGCGGCATGCCGATGCTGATGGTCACCGGGCAAAAGCCGATCAAGTCGAGCAAGCAGGGGCATTTCCAGATCGTCGACGTGGTGCGCATGATGGAGCCGCTCACCAAATACACGCGGCAGATCGTATCGGTTGCCAATATTCCGGCTGCGGTGCGCGAGGCGGTCCGTCAGGCCGAAGAAGAACGGCCCGGCGCCACGCACCTCGAATTGCCCGAAGATGTCGCGCATGAAGAGGGCGATGGCAAGCCGATTCCGAAAAGCTTCAGCCGCCGTCCCGTGGCCGAGGAAAAAGCCGTGGCGCGCGCGGTCGAGGCGATCACCAGCGCGAAGCATCCGCTCTTGATGATCGGCGCGGGCGGCAACCGCAAGACCACCACCAAGATGCTGCGCGAGTTCGTCGACCAGATCGGCATTCCGTTCTTCACGACGCAGATGGGCAAAGGCGTGATCGACGAATCGCATCCCATGTGGCTCGGCAATGCGACGCTCTCCGACGGCGACTTCGTGCACCGCGCGATCGACCACGCCGACTGCATCATCAACGTCGGCCACGACGTGATCGAGAAGCCGCCGTTTTTCATGCGCAGCGGCGACGCCGGCGAGAAAACGGTGATTCACGTCAACTTCCTCGGCGCGGAAGTGGATACGGTGTACTTCCCGCAGATCGAAGTGGTTGGCGACATCGCCAACGCCGTGTGGCAACTCAAGGAAAGTCTCAAGGAGCGCCAGAAGCATTGGGACTTCACGCGCTTCAAGGAGATCAAGGAGCACTTCGAGGCGCATCTGGCCAAAGGCCAGCACGACGACCGCTTTCCTATGTATCCGGTGCGCGTCGTCAACGATGTGTATGAGACCACGCCGGTGGACGGCATCGTGTGTCTGGACAACGGCATGTACAAGATCTGGTTCGCCCGCTACTACCGCGCGCACGAACCGAATTCGCTGCTGCTCGACAATGCGCTGGCGTCGATGGGCGCGGGCCTGCCGTCCGCGATCGCCACCAAGATCGTGCACCCGGACCGCAAAGTCATGGCCGTGTGCGGCGACGGCGGCTTCATGATGAATTCGCAGGAACTGGAAACGGCGGTGCGTCTGAAGCTGGATCTGGTGATCCTGATCGTGCGCGACGACGCGTTCGGCATGATCCGCTGGAAGCAGGAAAACATGAACTTCCCGGACTACGGCATGACGCTGAGCAACCCAGATTTCGTGGCGTATGCAGAGAGCTACGGGGCGAAGGGACACCGCATCGAATCGGCTGCGGAATTCGCGCCCTTGCTGCGCGAATGTTTCGCGACGCCCGGCGTGCATGTGATCGATCTGCCGATCGACTACTCGGATAACGAGCGCGTGCTGAATCGCGAGATCAAGCGGCTTTCGGCGCAATTGTGAACTTGTCACGCATTGGATCAAGGAGACGCGTCATGTTGCAAAAGACTTACCCGTACTACCTGGCGAACGTTGCGGTGGCCGCCAACACCGATCTCGAAGTCACCGATAAATTCAGCGGCGAAGTCGCCACCCGCGTCGCGATGGCCGACGCCACCGCGATCGACAAAGCGATCGGCCATGCCGTCGATGCCATGCCCGCCATGCGCGTCTTTCCCCCGTTCAAGCGTCAGGCGGTGCTCGAACATTGCGTGAAGCGCTTTCGCGAGCGCTACGACGAACTGGCGCTCGCGCTGTGCATCGAAGCCGGCAAGCCGATCAACGACTCGAAAGGCGAGGTCACGCGCCTGATCGACACGTTCAAGGTGGCCGCGGAGGAGTCGGTGCGAATCGACGGCGAGATCGTCAATCTGGAAATTTCGCCACGCGCCAAGGGCTATCACGGCTATGTGAAGCGTGTGCCGATCGGACCGTGTTCGTTTATTTCGCCGTTCAACTTTCCGCTGAACCTGACCGCGCACAAGGTCGCGCCGGCCATCGCGGCGGGCGTGCCGTTCGTCTTGAAGCCGGCGAGCCGCACGCCGGTCGGCGCGCTCATCATGGGCGAGATTCTGGCGGAAACCGATTTGCCGAAGGGCGCATTCTCGATTCTTCCCGCGCATCGCGACGGCGCCGATCTATTTACCACCGACGAGCGCTTCAAATTGCTGTCCTTCACCGGCTCGCCCGCGGTAGGTTGGGAGCTGAAAAAGAAAGCCGGCAAGAAGAAGGTGATTCTGGAGTTGGGCGGCAACGCGGCCGCGATCGTCGACGGCGATCAGGGTGAGAAGCTCGACTACGTGGTCGATCGGCTGGCGTTCGGCGCGTTCTATCAGTCGGGGCAGAGCTGCATCGGTGTGCAGCGGATTCTGGTCCACGCGAAGGTTTATGATGCGCTGCGCGAGAAGCTGATCGCCAAGACGAAGTCGCTGGTGATGGGCGATCCGAAAGACGAAAAGACCTTTGTCGGGCCGATGATCTCCGAATCGGAGTCCAAGCGCCTCGCCGGCTGGATGGAAAGCGCGGTGCAAGCCGGCGCGAAAATCGTCGCTGGCGGCAAGGTAGACGGCGCGATGTTCGAGGCCACGTTGCTCGAAGGCGTGAAACGCGACACGGATCTGTATCGCAAGGAAGCCTTCGGGCCGGTGGCGATTCTGGAGCGCTTCGACGATTTCGGCGCCGCGCTCGCGACCGTCAACGACAGCGACTTCGGCCTGCAAGCCGGCGTGTTCACGGATTCGCTCGCGCACGCGCATCGCGCGTGGGATGAACTCGACGTCGGCGGCGTGGTGATCAACGACGTGCCGTCGTTCCGGGTCGACAACATGCCGTATGGCGGCGTGAAGGATTCCGGGCTGGGGCGTGAAGGCGTGCGCTACGCGATCGAGGACATGACCGAGATCCGGTTGATGGTGATGCGCGAGACGTGGTGAGACGATGTGGCGGCGTGGCGGCGTGGCGGCGTGGCGGCTGAGGGGCATCGGGGCCGCCCGCACGGCCGGACGCGGCATCGCGCGCCGATCGCCGCGCCGCCGAACCAGCTCGCTGTCACGCAACTGTCGTCTCCACCAACTACGCTGCGAGCGAGGCGCGCCGGTGCTTTGCCGCGATTCGCCGGCGGGTGCGCAGTCTGCCGGCACCCGGCTTTCTCCGCCGTAAGCAGAAAGCCGGCGCATGCGCCATGAGTGTTTTTGCTGAAGTGCTACAATACCGGCCTTTCCGGCGGGTGTTTCCGCCGGCCGGAGCCGGCCGCATTTTTTCCCGCAATATTGACGGGTCCCGTGCGGAACGCCGTGGCTCCGCCTTCATCACAATGCCCTCTGCGGTTCCGACCGCTGCCGCGCGTACGCGCCAAGCGCATTTTTAGCGAAAGCCACCATGTCCGACACAGCCGTCACGCCCAGCACTGCGACTTTTGATCAATTCGGCCTCGCGCCCGACATTCTGAAAGCCGTCAAAGAGTCGGGCTACACCATCCCTACGCCGATCCAGGAGCAGGCGATCCCTGTCGTGCTGGCCGGCCGTGACATGATGGGCGCCGCGCAAACCGGCACCGGCAAGACCGCGAGCTTCTCGCTGCCGATCATCCAGCGTCTGTTGCCGCAGGCGAGCACGAGCGCTTCGCCCGCCCGCCATCCGGTGCGCGCGCTGATCCTTACGCCGACTCGCGAACTGGCCGACCAGGTCGCCGCGAACGTGCAGGCGTATGCGAAGCACACGGCGCTGCGCAGCGCCGTGGTGTTCGGCGGCGTGGATATGAATCCGCAATCCGAGCAACTGCGCCGCGGCGTCGAGATTCTGATCGCCACGCCGGGCCGTCTGCTCGATCACGTGCAACAGAAAACGGCCAATCTCGGCCAGGTGCAGATTCTCGTGCTCGACGAAGCCGACCGGATGCTCGACATGGGCTTCCTGCCGGATCTGCAGCGCATCCTGAACCTGCTGCCGAAAGAACGTCAGACGCTGCTGTTTTCGGCCACGTTCTCAGGCGAAATCAAGAAGCTTGCCGCCACGTATCTGCGCAACCCGCAAACCATCGAAGTCGCGCGCAGCAACTCCACCGCGACCAACGTGACGCAGGTCGTGTACGAAGTGGCCGAGGGCGACAAGACCGGCGCGGTCGTGCAACTGATTCGCGAACGCGGCCTCAAGCAGGTGATCGTGTTCTGCAACAGCAAGATCGGCGCGAGCCGTCTGGCGCGCAGCCTCGAGCGCGACGGAGTGGTCGCGACCGCGATTCACGGCGACCGCACGCAGAATGAGCGGATGCAGGCACTCGACGCGTTCAAGCGCGGCGAGATCGAAGCGCTGGTGGCGACGGATGTCGCCGCGCGCGGCCTGGATATCGCCGAACTGCCGGCGGTGATCAACTTCGATCTGCCGTTCAACGCGGAAGACTACGTGCACCGGATCGGCCGTACCGGCCGCGCGGGTGCTTCGGGCGATGCGTTGTCGCTGTGCAGCCCGAACGAGCGCAAGCAGCTTGCCGATATCGAGAAGCTGATCAAGCGTCCTCTGGACGTGCAACGCCTGACGGTGGAAGCGCCGGTGCGGCACCACCATGAAGAACGCGCGCCGCGTCGTGAACGCAGCAGCGACGGCCGTGAGGACCGCGGCAGCCGCCGGCGCACGGGTGCGTCGTCGGGTACGTTCGACCGGCCGCATCATCATCGCGCTCAGCCCGTGGATGATTTCTTCCTGAAGCCTTATGAGCCGTCGCCTTCTTCGGTTCGTAAAATCGAGGAGGCCGCTGCTTCCGCTGCGCCGCAAAAGACGGCTTCCAAGCAGCCTTTGGCAGCTCTGCTGGGCGGATTTGGGATGCCGAGGAAGTCGTCGTCTTCTTCCTGATTTTTGGTTCGCTGGAGTGGCTCGGGTGCGGTTCGCCTGGGGCGCGGGCTGGGCTTGCGCCGGTAGTGGGGCCGCCGGCGGCGCGGCAAAATTTAGGGCGCTTCGAAAGCTCACCCCGCAGCGCGCTGGTTGCCGCAGCCAGCCGCGCACGGCGAGATCATTGTTAGGCGTGAACCGCGTTCACGCTGCTGGTAAGCCCACCCGCTTTGCCCATGCCACCGTGGCGGCGGCATAAAAGCCGTCAAGCGTCGTATGGGCCGCAGCGCTTTCCAAGTCGAGCCCAAGATGCTGTGCCGCTGCGCATAGCGCTTCAAGCGGCTTGTCGATATCCAGTGCCGTGGCGCCGTTCTGCTTGCTGAGTTTTTCGCCCTGTTCGTTCGTGACAACGGGCACATGCAAATACTCCGGCGTCGGCACGCCGAGGCAACGCTGCAAATAGATCTGCCGCGCCGTTGAATCCATCAAATCCGCGCCGCGCACGATGTGCGTGATGCCCGCGTCCGCATCGTCCACGACCACCGCCAGTTGATAAGCCCATTGGTCGTCCGCGCGTTTCAGCACGAAATCGCCGACCTCGGTGGCGAGATTCTGCGTCTGCTTTCCCTGCCAGCGATCCTCGAACGTGATGACCGCGCTGTCGCCGTCGGGCACGCGCAGGCGCCATGCGCGCGCCGGTTTGCCGTGCAGGCCGTCGCGACAGGTGCCGGGATAGGCGAGGGTCGTATTGCGCGCGTGCGCGTTGACCAGCGAGTCGGCGATTTCCTTGCGCGTGCAGCCACACGGATAGATCATGCCGGCGGCCTTCAATTGCTCCAGCGCTTGCTGGTAGCGCGCCGTCCGCGTGCTTTGCCAGACGGGCGGTTCGTCGGCATGCATGCCGAAGCGTTCGAGGGTGGCGAGGATGTCTTCGGCGGCGCCCGGCACGGTGCGCGGGCCGTCGATGTCTTCAATGCGAACGAGCCATGCGCCCCGATGCGCGCGTGCGTCCAGCCAACTCGCGAGCGCGCTCACCAGCGAGCCGAAATGCAACGGCCCGGTGGGCGAGGGCGCGAAACGTCCGCGATAGGTCATGGTCGAGTGGTGGCGTTCTGCGCCGCCACCATCACGCGGCGCGCGCCGCCTTGCTGTCCGGATGGCATTCCGGACACGTCTTGCCCGCCACGTACAACGGCGATTCTTGCGCTTCCTGCGGGACCACCGCGCGGCAACCGAAGCATTGCGTGGTCTTGCTGGGCTCGAGTTGCGGATTGAGCGCGGTGCGGTAGTCGAACACGAAGCAGTCGCCGTGATAATGCGCGCCGCCCACTTCCTCGAAATACTTCAGAATGCCGCCTTCGAGCTGGTACACGTTCTCGATGCCGACTTCCTTCATGTGGATCGCGGCCTTTTCGCAGCGAATCCCGCCCGTGCAGAACGACACGACCGTCTTGCCTTCCAGGTCGGCGCGATTTTGCTCGATCACTTCGGGAAACTCGCTGAATTTCGTAATGCGGTAGTCGAGCGCGTTGTCGAACGTGCCGACGTCGACTTCGAACGCGTTGCGCGTGTCGAGCATCACGACCGGACGGCCCTGATCGTCGTGACCGCGGTCCAGCCAGTGTTTCAGCGTGGGCGCGTCGACGAACGGCGCGCGGCCGAGCTCCGGCCGGATGGCCGGCTTTTTCATCGTGATGATCTCGCGCTTGAGCTTGACCAGCATGCGGGTGAACGGCTGCTTGTCCGACAGGCTTTCCTTGAACTGCAGATTCACGAACTTGCCGTCGAACAGGGCGTCGTGACGGATGTAGTCGATAAACGCGTCCGTGGCTTCGCGCGTGCCGGCGACGAACAGGTTGATGCCTTCCGGCGCGAGCAGAACGGTGCCCTTCAGGCCAAGCGCGTTGCAGCGTTCTGCGACGAACGGGCGCCAGGCAGCGGTGTCTTCGATAGTCGCGAAATGGTACGAAGAGAGATTGACGATACTCATGAGCGTCCAGCGGTAAGAAGTGGCCGGGCCTTGCGGAAAACGGGGCGCGTTGGGCTGCCCGCCTTCAAACGCCATGCGGCGCGGCCACGTCGAATAGGGCGAAACCCGTATTATCTCTCAACCCGGCGCTTTCCCCGACTCGGCCGAATGGCCAATGGGTTGCGGTAGCGCAAACCGTTCGTGAACTTGCTGCGGATTCGCTTCGCCCGAGCGGCCGTTCGCATGGTCCGCCACCTCAGGAACGCCTGCACACGCGGCTCGCGCGCTCGCGTCCTAAGCCGATCGGCTAGCGCGTGGTTTTGGCCTGAAAACTCCGGAAGGGTGGAGTTACAATGTCGCCCATGTCAGATCCCCGCTTCGTTCATCTCCGCGTTCACTCCGAATTCTCGATTGCCGATGGCATCGTGCGTCTCGACGACATCGTCAAGGCCGCGGCCAAAGACGGCCAGGGCGCGCTCGCCCTCACCGATCTCGGCAACGCATTCGGCCTCGTCCGTTTCTACAAGGAAGCCCGCGGCAAAGGGGTCAAACCCATTGCCGGCTGCGACGTCTGGATCACCAATCCAGACGACCGCGACAAGCCTTCCCGTTTGCTGCTGCTGGTGAAAGACCGGCTCGGCTATCTGAACCTGTGCGAACTGCTCAGCAAGGCGTCGCTCACGAATCAGTATCGCGGTCGCGCGGAGATCGAGGCCGGCTGGCTCGAATCCGGCCTGGGCGCTGGACTACTTGCATTGTCCGGCGCGCAGCAGGGCGACATCGGCCTCGCGCTCGCGGCGGGTAATGAAGAAGCGGCCAAACGCAACGCGTTGCATTGGGCGAAGGTGTTCCCGGGCGGTTTCTATATCGAGTTGCAGCGCTGTGGTCTGCCGGGCGGCGAGCAGTACGTGCAGCAGGCGGTCGCGCTCGCGGCGTCGCTGAAATTGCCGGTGGTCGCCACGCATCCCATGCAGTTCATGACGCCGGACGACTTCACCGCGCACGAAGCGCGCGTGTGCATTTCTGAAGGCGACATTCTGGCGAATCCGCGCCGCTCGAAGCGCTTTACGTCCGAGCAGTACTTCCGCACGCAGGAAGAGATGGCGGCGCTGTTCGCGGACATTCCGTCGGCGCTTGCCAATTCGGTGGAAATCGCCAAGCGTTGCAACCTCACGCTCGAACTCGGCAAGCCCAAGCTGCCGCTGTTCCCGACGCCCGACGGCATGTCGCTCGACGACTACCTCGTGCATCTGTCGAAAGAGGGCCTCGAAAAGCGTCTCGAACAGTTGTATCCGGATGAAGCCGAGCGCGCCGCGCAACGCGCGACGTATTATGAGCGCCTCGAATTCGAGTGCGGCACGATCATCAAGATGGGCTTTCCCGGCTACTTCCTGATCGTGGCGGACTTCATCAACTGGGCGAAGAACAACGGCGTGCCGGTCGGACCGGGCCGGGGCTCGGGCGCAGGCTCGCTGGTCGCGTACGCGCTCGGCGTGACCGACCTCGATCCGCTGCGCTACAACCTGCTGTTCGAACGTTTCCTGAATCCGGAGCGGGTGTCCATGCCCGACTTCGATATCGACTTCTGCCAGCACGGCCGCGATCGCGTGATCCAGTACGTGAAGGAAAAGTACGGCGCGGACGCGGTGTCGCAGATCGCCACGTTCGGCACGATGGCGGCGAAGGCGGCGGTGCGCGACATCGGCCGGGTGCTCGATCTCGGCTACATGTTCACGGACGGCATCGCCAAGCTGATTCCGTTCAAGCCGGGCAAGCACGTCACCATCGCCGACGCGATGAAAGAAGAGCCGCTCCTGCAGGAGCGTTTCGACAACGAAGACGAAGTGCATCAGCTGCTCGAACTCGCGCAGCGCGTGGAAGGCCTGACGCGTAACGTCGGCATGCACGCGGGCGGCGTGCTGATCGCGCCCGGCAAGCTGACCGATTTCTGCCCGCTGTACACGCAGGGCGATGAAAGCGGCGTCGTGAGCCAGTACGACAAGGACGACGTCGAAGCCGTCGGCCTCGTGAAGTTCGACTTCCTGGGTCTGACCACGCTGACGATTCTCGACTGGGCCGAGCGCTATATCCGCCGCCTCGATCCGTCCAAGCAGGACTGGTCGCTCGCGCAGGTGCCGCTCGACGACCCGGCGTCGTTCTCGATCCTGAAGAAAGCGAATACGGTCGCCGTGTTCCAGCTGGAAAGCCGCGGCATGCAAGGCATGCTGAAAGACGCGCAACCCGACCGCTTCGAGGACATCATCGCGCTGGTCGCGCTGTACCGTCCGGGCCCAATGGACCTGATCCCGAGCTTCTGCGCGCGTAAGCATGGCCGCGAAGTGGTGGAGTATCCGGATCCGCGTGTCGAACCTGTTCTGAAAGAGACCTACGGCATCATGGTCTACCAGGAGCAGGTGATGCAGATGGCGCAGATCATCGGCGGCTACTCGCTGGGCGGCGCCGACTTGCTGCGTCGCGCGATGGGTAAGAAGAAGGCCGAGGAAATGGCCGAGCACCGCGAGCTGTTCCGCCAGGGCGCCTCGAAAAACGGGCTGACCGGCGAGAAAGCAGACGAAATCTTCGACTTGATGGAGAAGTTCGCGGGCTACGGCTTCAACAAGTCGCACGCGGCCGCGTATGCGCTGCTCGCGTACTACACCGCGTGGCTGAAGGCGCACCATCCGGCGGAATTCATGGCGGCGAATATGTCGCTCGCCATGGACGACACGGACAAGGTCAAGATCCTGTTCGAAGACTGTCTCACGAACAAGATGGCGGTGCTGCCGCCGGACGTCAATCTGTCCGCGTACCGCTTCGAGCCGGTGGGCGAGCCTGATGGCAAGCGCTCTAGAACGATCCGTTACGGACTCGGTGCAATCAAAGGCAGCGGCCAGAACGCGATCGAGGAAATCCTGCGCGCGCGTGAAGAAGGTCCGTTCATCGACATCTTCGATTTCTGCAACCGGGTCGACCGCCGCATCGTCAATCGCCGTACGGTCGAAGCCTTGATCCGCGCCGGCGCGTTCGACACCTTGCATGCGAATCGCGCGCAACTGATCGCGTCCGTCTCGCTCGCCATGGAAGCCGCCGAACAGGCGAGCGCCAATGCGCTGCAGGCGGGTTTGTTCGACATGGGTGACGCGCCGTCGCAAGGTCACGAACTGGTCGACGAGCCGGAGTGGCCGGAAAAGAAAAAGCTGCAGGAAGAGAAGGCCGCGCTCGGCTTCTACCTGTCGGGCCATCTGTTCGACGCATACAAAGACGAAGTGCGCCGCTTCGTGCGCCAGAAGATCGGCGAACTGAAAGAAGGGCGCGACAAGCTGGTCGCGGGTGTGATCGCGTCGCTGCGCACGCAGATGACTCAGCGCGGCAAGATGCTGATCGCGCTCCTCGACGACGGCACCGGCCAATGCGAAGTCACGGTGTTCAACGAGACGTTCGAAGCGCACAAGCAGCTGTTCAAGGAAGACGAACTGCTGGTCGTGCAGGGCCAGGCGCGTAACGACGCGTTCACGGGCGGCATCCGCTTCACCGTCGACACCGTCATGGATCTCGGCCGCGCGCGCTGCCGTTACGCGGAGGCGGTGAAGGTGCAGATGAACGGCAATGCGGACGCGCTGGCGTTGCGTCGCGTGCTTGAGGCGCATAGCGCCGGCAAAGACGAGCCGCAAGCGGCAGCGGCGCCGGCGGCTTCATCGCGTGGCGGAAACGGTGGTGGGAACGGCGGTGGCCGTAATGGTGGCGGCTATGGCGGGGGTGGCCAGCGTCAGGCGGTACAGATTCCGAATGGGCTTGCCGTGCAGGTGGTCTATCGCAGCCAGAATGCGGAAGGTGAAATGCGTCTGGGCGACGCATGGCGTGTGAAGCCGACCGACGAACTGCTCGCAGCCTTGCGAGGCGAGTTCGCGGGAAGCTCGATCGAGATCGTCTATTGATCGGTGGTGGCGCCCGCGCCACCGGCGCGGGCAGAGCTGATGGCGCACTGTGCGCGTCGAAGCATTGCGGAGCGAATGACGTTGCGCATGCCCGTTATCAGGCGGGGATCACTGGCGCGGGCGCCCGGCGTCGCGGCAAGGCTGCTGGCGTTTCGCGACGCACGTGCCGACGCCTACCGCCGCACCTTCTCCCCCCAACGCGCCAGCTTCAAAAACCGGTAATACACCGTCTCCGCATTGAACACCGCGATCATGAAACCGGCGCGGCCGTCCAAAAAACCACGGCGCAGCAAGTAAGTCCGCACGAACGCCCATGCACCGCGCCCGAGCGCCTTGCCGAAGCTGCCGCGCTGACCCGCCGCATGACGTTGCTCGGCGCCCGCTGTCGAATACGCATCGAGCTTGCGCAACACGCCTTCGAAGTCCTCGTAGGAGTAGTGCATCAACTTTCCGGTGAGGCGCTGGGCCGGTGTATCGAACACCAGCCGCTCGTGCACCAGGTCATCGGAGAAACGCGCCGCGCCGCGTTTGAAGAGGCGCGGAATCCAGTCGGGATACCAGCCGCTGTGATGAATCCAGTGGCCGCAAAAACTCGACAACCGGTCTACCGCGTAGACGTCTGCAGTAGGGGTGGTAAGCGCCGCGCGAATCGCCGCCGCCAGTTCCGGCGACACGATCTCGTCGGCGTCGATTGAAAGAATCCAGCTGGTGCTGAGCGCGTCGACCGCGCGATTCTTTTGCGGGCCGAAGCCCGGCCAGTCGGTCTCTTCGATCACGCGGGCGCCGTGCGCGTGGGCGATCTCGGCGGTGCCGTCGGTGCTGCCGCCGTCGATCACGACGATCTGATCGGCGAAGGCCACGGATTGCAGGCATTCAGCCAGCCGCGCCGCCGCGTTTTTGGTGATGATGGCGACGCCAAGGGTGGTTTCTTGCATACCTGAGTAGCGTGAGGGCGGAATGACGGAACGAATCGCGCAAGCGGGTGGCGCCAGGCGAGTGGCACGAGGAGTATACACAGCCAGCCTCTATCCGCCGACGCCCACCCCCAACCGTTTACAATGCTCTTTTTTGATATTCCGCCCGGCCGGCATTCCGTCCGCCGTGCGGTTGCCGTTCCGCATTCTCAGAGGATTCCTTGAGCGCGAAGCCAACGTTAAGCAAACCCATCGGTTCAGGTGAGGCGTCATCGGCCGCCGTCGTCTTTAAACGGCTATGGCCGTATATCAAGCCGTTGATGTGGGTTCTCCTCGGCGCAATCGTCGCAATGGCCGTCAGCGCCGCGACCGACGCGGCGATCCCCGCCTTGCTCAAGCCCCTGCTGGACAAGGGCTTCGGCGCGCATGCCAACGACAAGACCAAGTGGTTCGTGCCGGCCGCGGTGATCGGCCTCGCACTGGTGCGCAGCGTGTCGCAATACGCGTCCGGGTATCTGCTTGCCTACGTGACGAACAAGATCCTGCTCGATCTGCGCCTGAAGATGTTCAGCCGCATGATTCACACGAGCGTCGCGTTCTTCCAGCGCGAAACCGCGAGTACGGTGATCAACGCGATCGTCTTCGAGGTGAACCAGATTCTCAACGTGCTGCTGAGTGTGCTGGTCACGCTGGTGCGCGATTCGCTCACCGTGGTCTTCCTGCTCGGCTATCTGTTCTATCTGAACTGGCGTCTGACGCTGATCGTCGCGGTGCTGCTGCCGGCGATCGGCTGGCTGGTCGGCAAGATCAACCGCCGGTTGCGTCGTTTGAACCGCGAACATCAACTGCTGACCAATGAACTGTCGTACATCGTCGAAGAATCGGTGGGCGGCTACAAGGTCGTCAAGGTGCACAACGGTGAGCAGTATGAGATGGACCGCTTCGAGGCGATGAGCAAGCGTCTGCGCGGCTATGCCATGCGCATGACCGTGTCCGGCGGCCTTGCGCAGCCGTTGACGCAGTTCCTCGCGTCGATCGCGCTCGCCGTCGTGATTACGATCGCCGTGGTGCAGTCGTCGTCGGATCAGACCACGGTCGGCGGCTTCGTCGCCTTCGTCACGTCGATGCTGTTGATCATCTCGCCGCTCAAGCATCTGATGGACGTGAACCAGCCGCTGCAACGCGGCATGACGGCGTGCGAGCTGATCTTCGGTTTGATCGACGAGCCGTCCGAACCGGAAGGCGGCGGCAAGCCGCTCGAGCGCGCGCGCGGTGAAGTGGAATTCCGGGGCGTCTCGTTCAACTACAGCACCAACGCCACGCACAACCGCCACACGCTCGACCAGGTGTCGTTCAGAGTGGCGCCGGGCGAAATGGTCGCACTCGCGGGTCCGTCGGGCAGCGGCAAGACCACGCTGGTGAATCTGCTGCCGCGCTTTTTCGATCCGACCGGCGGCCAGATCCTGGTCGACGGCGTGGCGATCCCCGAGTACGACCTGCACGCGTTGCGTAGTCAGATCGCGATGGTGAGCCAGGACGTGGTGCTGTTCAACGACACGGTCGCGAATAACGTCGCGTACGGCCAGGCCGCCGATCCCGACAAGGTCAAGGCGGCGCTGCGCGCGGCCAACTTGTGGGACACCGTCGAGGCAATGCCGAAAGGCATCGATACGCTGGTCGGCGACAACGGCCTGATGCTCTCGGGCGGCCAGCGGCAGCGTCTGGCAATTGCGCGCGCAATCTACAAGGATGCGCCGATCCTGATTCTCGACGAGGCGACCTCGGCGCTGGATTCCGAGTCCGAGCGCCACGTGCAGGCCGCGCTGGAAACTTTGATGAAGGGCCGCACGACACTCGTCATCGCGCACCGTCTGTCGACCATCGAGCGCGCCAACCGCATCCTGGTGATGGAAGCGGGGCGGATCGTCGAGAGCGGCAGCCATCGCGAACTGCTGGCGCAAGACGGACTGTATGCGCATCTGCACCGCATCCAGTTCCAGCAGACCGCGGCCTGAAGCACGACACGTCAATCCGCCATTCGGCTCTCCCTTCACGCGGTCCGCTAGCCGGACCGCGCGTGACCGACCCCCTTAACATTTGACGAGGCGCAGGCGCGCGCTGTCTGAATGAAGAAACTTGGACTCTCCAGTAACGCCTTGCGGCACAGCGGCGGTCTCGAGCGCTACGCCATGGATCTGGTGCGCGGCCTCGCCGCGCTCGGCGTGGAGCCGGCTTTCTTCGCGCGTCGGTTCGACGCGTCGCTGCCGGAATGCAAGTTGGTCGAGCCGCATCGCATCAACGTCTCGTTCCTGCCGGGCAAGCTGCGCGACCGCTGGTTTTCGTGGCGCTTGCGCGCGGCGCGGCGCGCAGCGCACGTCGATGTGCTTATTGGCTGCAACCGCGTCGACTCGTCCGAGGTGGCGATCTGCGGCGGCACGCACCTCGGGTTCTTGCGGGCGACGGGGCGCGCGCAGAAGCGTTCGGACCGCTGGCAGATTGCGCTCGAGCGCCGCCAGTACGAATGCGCGAGAGTCGTCGTGGCGCATTCGCAGTTGATGCACGACGAACTGCGCGAACTGTACGGTGTCGACGAGGCGAAGATCCGTGTGCTGTATCCGCCCGTGGACGGCACGCGCTTCGCGCCGACCGATGCCGCGACGCGCTCCACCTTGCGTCACAAATATGGTTTCGCCGACAACGAGATCGTCCTACTGTTCCCGTCGAGCAGCCACGAGCGCAAGGGGCTGCCGCTCATCGAAGCCGCATTGCGCGACACGTCGCTGCCCGTGGTGGTGGCCGTGGCCGGGCGGCCGCCCGCGCGCACATCCGAGCGGCTGCGCTATATCGGCTATGTGAAAGAACTCGCGGAGTGTTACCAGGCTGCGGACTTCACGATCCTCGCATCCACGTATGAGCCGTTTGGGCTGGTCGGTATCGAATCGGTGATGTGCGGCACGCCGGTCATTTTCCCGTCGAGCATTGGCTGCTGCGATGCGATCGCCCCGCATGCGAAATTCGTGTTCGCGCCGAACGACCTGGCCGACCTGCGCGCCACTCTCGAACGGGCAGTGCGCGTGCATCGCGACGGCACGCGTCGCGCGCCGCCGGAACTCGCCCGCGACGCGGTGCTTTATGACGCAAGCGTGACCGCTCACGTGAGCGCGCTGTTGACGCTGGCTCGGCAGATCGACGCCGCGCGTTAGAGACCGCCACGCCCCTGTCACAGAAGGGGCGGGCGGGCCGCCTGGCGCGGTTTTGCGTCGTTCCGCGGCAGGGGCGCATGTTATAATTTCAAGCTATCAACGCTCGAACTCAACTCGAGCCGAACACCCACTTATTTCATCGAGCTTTCCATGCCGGCCTGGACAGGCGGCGGGCAAAAAGGCGGCGCGTCCCGAGCCGCGCCAGCCCGCCGCGACGGGGCCGTCGCCGCTGCACTGGAGGCCTTCGGGAAGAATACCGCTGGAGATTGTGCATGGCGAACGCGACCTCGCGCCGGGTATCGGCGTACAGCAAGATCGCGGCGGGAACCCACGCGCCGATGAGCCTATGAGTCGGCTTGCCGGGCGTCTTCGTATTTTTGCGCGGGCCATCCCGCGACTGCTGATCAAGCCATTGCGCCGCGAGCCACGGCACCCGCGCCGTATCCTGATTGCGCATCATCTATTGCTGGGCGACACACTGCTGCTCACGCCGCTGCTCGCCAAGTTGCGCGCGCAACATCCGCAAGCGCAAATCGTTCTCGCCTGTCCGAAGGCGATCGTTCCGCTGTATGCCGGGCGGCCTTTCGACGTCACAGCCTTACCGTTCGATCCGCGTGATGTGAAGTCGGTGCGCGACGTTTTGCTTTCCGGACCCTACGACCTCGGCATGGTGCTCGGCGACAATCGTCATAGCTGGCTTGCGTTGGGCGCGGGCTGCCGCTGGATCGTCGGACATGCGGGCGATCGGCCGGCCTGGAAGAACTGGCCACTCAACCGCGGCGTGCCATATCCCGACACGGCGGCGGCCTGGGCCGACCTCGCCGCGGAACTGATCGACGGACCGCCGCCGCGCGCCTACCGGCCGAGCGACTGGAGCGCGCCGCAACACGCGGCGCTGCCCGAACCGTCGCTGCTGACGAAGCCTTACGTCGTGCTGCACCCGGGCGCGAGCACCAGCGTCAAACGCTGGCCGAACGCGCGCTGGCGCGAGCTTGCGCAACGCGTGGAAGCGCTCGGCTATCTGCCGGTATGGACCGGCGGTCCGGGCGAAGCGGAACTGATTCGCGCGATCGACCCGGACCCGCATCATCCGAATCTGGCGGCGCGGCTCGGGCTCGGCGAGTTATGGCATCTGTTTGCCGGCGCGCAAGCCGTGGTTTGTCCCGATACCGGCGTCGCGCATCTGGGGCGTCTGATTGGGGTGCCGACCCTCGCGCTGTTCGGGCCAGGCAACGCGCTGATTCACGGCGCGGGCCGCTATTGGCGCGAGGTGCCCTTCGTGCCGATTACGATCGCCGATATGCCGTGCCGCGATCAGCCTTTTATTTTCCGCCGCGAGGTAGCATGGGTGCGCCGCTGTGATCGCAACGAGACGACCTGCGTCGCGTGGCGCGGTGACCATGCCGACTGTATGGGCCGGCTGTCGGTCGAGTCGGTATACAACGCATTGCAAAATGTTCTGGTGAAAGTGTAATGACTCACACGGCTGCGCGAGTGGAGCGCGTGTTCTGGGTTGCCTGCCCGGTCATTCTGTTTGTGGTGATGTTCGGCCACATGACGGCGATCGTCTTCAATGCGCTCGCCCTGATGGCGCTCGGCGTGGTGGCGGCGGCCTGGTCGCCGGACCGGCCCTCGCTATGGCACTGGCCGCTGGCGCTGCCTATCGCGGGCTGGGCTGCCTGGAGCCTCGCCTCGGTTTCGTGGTCCATGTATCCGATGATCAGTCTGCACGCGTGGTGCGACGAAGTGCTCTATCCGCTGGTGTCGTTCTGGGGCTTCTGGCTATTCGGCACCCAACTGCGGCGGCCCGAGCCCGTGGTGGCCGTCAACTGGATCGCCTGCGTGGCGGTCGCCTTGATCAGCGCGCTCAATTGGGGGCATCTGCAGCCGCCCACCGCCAATACCTTCCCAATGCATTTCTATAACCGCGTCGGCCACACCAGCACGCTCGCGGTATTTGCGATGGCGCTCTTCGCGGGCTTCTTGCTGCGGCCGCGATGGCGCGTGATCGGCGCGAGCGGCATCGTGCTGTGCCTGTTCATCGGACTGGCAACGCTCAACCGGTTCTTCTGGCCGGCGGCCGCCGCGACGTTGCTGGTCGCGCTGTTCCCGCTGTACCGGCGTCGCCTGCCGCTGGCGTTGCTGGTCATTGCCGTGGTGGGCGCGGCCGGCGTCGGCACGCTCGAACTCAGTTCCCGCTTGCGCACTGCGGCCCTGCCCCCTGCCACGCAGTTACACGATCTGGCGATCGAGGGTCATCAGGTCTATGTGCCAGGCTCGCTGTCCGCGATCGGCGACACGGTATCGGCCGACACGCGTCCGAAGCTGTGGGCGTTTTATGTCGGCGAGGCCGAGCGTCATGCGTGGGTCGGCGTGGGCTTCGGCAAGCCGCTGCCGGGTATCGTCTATCGCAGCGAAATGCCGGCCAGTTTGCTGGCGGTCGAACCGCAAGCGCTGACGCATGCGCACAACCTGTTCATCAACACGTGGCTGCAGACGGGATTCATTGGTGTGGTGCTGCAGACCGTGCTGTTGCTGTGCCTCGTCGCGCGTTTCTGGCGGCTGCGGCGGGTCAAGCCCTGGCTGTGCGCCGCGGGCATTGCGCTAGTGGCCGGCATGATCGCGAAAAATACGACGGACGATTTCATGTGGCAGACCACCATGCTCGCGTTCTGGGCTTTCGCGGGCCTGCTGCTGGGCTGCGCGGAGCAGGCTCGCGCGCCAGGCGGAACGTCGACCGAGACTGCACGTGGGCAATCCACGGTGGCACGCAGTGAACAGCGGCGCGAAGCGCCGACAGCAGAGTTGGGCGAATAACCTTGATGACGAACGTGAACCCTCACTCTATTGAAGCTGACCGCACCCCGCTGCGCATCCTGTTTCATATCAACGATTTCGGCAAAGGCGGCACCGAGACCGCGTTGCTATCGTGGTTGAAGGCGCTCGACCGGCGGCTGTTTGCGCCGAGCCTGTCGGTGGCGTACCCGACCGACGACCTGGCGTTCTGGCGCGCGCAGTCGATTCCCGATGACGTGCCCGTCCACGTGCTCGCCTCGTCGAAGTGGATGTACGCGCTGCATCAGGCGGCGCGCGGGCGCAAGCTGGGGGCCGGCGAGAAGTTGTTGCACAAGCTGTTGACCTACGGCATGATCCGGCCGCTGGCGGCGCTGCGTATGCGGCGCCTCGCGAAGCAGCACGATCTGGTCTGCGATTTCGATTTTTCGCTGCGTCATATGGCGGGCAGTTGCAATGTGCCCTGGTTCGGTGTGAACCATTTCAGCCTCGCGGCTCGGCTCGGCGGCAAGAGCGAGCGGTACATCGCCCGGCGTGTGAGGCACTATGCGCGTTACTCGGCGATCACCGTGCTGATCCCTGCCATGCTGGCCGAGGCGCGCGAACTCTTTTCGACGGCCGGCCAGGACATGGACATTGTCGAATTGCCGAATGTGATCGACGTCGACGCGCTGCGGCACGCAGCGCGCGCGGAGATCAAGCGTCCGGCTGAATCATTCATCGTTTCCGTGGCGCGTCTGGACGAAGGTCAGAAGGACCACAAGACCTTGCTGCGAGCCTACGCCCAGCTACGCGAGCGCGGCCGCTGCGAGGCGGCGCTCGTCCTGATCGGCGAGGGGCGGGACCGGCGCGAGCTCGAGCAACTCGCCGACGCACTGGGGATCGGTGCATCGGTGCAGTTTCTTGGCTTCTGTGCCAATCCGCTGCCCTATATCCGGCAGGCAGAAATGCTCGTCTTGAGCAGCCGCTACGAGGGTTGCGCCGTGGTGCTCGGCGAGGCGATGGCGCTCGGCACGCCGGTGCTGTCGGCGGATTGCCCGACCGGTCCGCGAGATATGCTGGAAGGTGGCAAGGCCGGCCTGCTGGTGCCGGTCGGCGACGTGGACGCGATGGCGCTTGCCATCGAGCGCCTGCTGACGGACACCGAGCTGCGCCGGAGTCTCGCGCAAGCCGCGCTGCAAAAGGTCGAGACGTTCACGCCCCCACGCGCCAATCAGCGGATGCTGGAGTTGGCGTTGCGCCTGCTGGCGAAGCACGACTCGCCGTCGGGCGTGCAAACAGCTCACTGAAGCGCAAATCAGCGCAAGCCAGAGATTCACACGCCGCCGGTCACCAGCGGCAACACCGTCAGGTCTGGATGCGTGCCTTCCACGATGCTGCGTCCCACGTGTATGCCTTCATAGAGGGCTTCGTCTTCGCCGGCGAAGCTCTCTTCGCCGTCGGGGTGAAATGGCACCGCGTGGCCGGGAATGGCCGGATCCGCGCCCGGATGGCAAACGTAGCCGATATACGTGTAGCGTTTATTCGCCGCGGTCGGCGTGTGCCCTTCCTTGGGCGGGTTTTTCAGAAACGGCGCTACGTGAATCTCGAAACCCTCGTATTCCACCATTTGCCAGGGTGCGGTTTCATCGGCCATGGCCGCCTCCGTCTAATCACGTGCTTGTCAAAAAGTCTAGGTGATTTCAACGTAAAGCGCGTTCAAAACGGATCCGGCTAAACCATTACTGCTTGATTGCGCCGAGCTGTTTGAGCAGCGTCAGATTGTCTTCGAGATGCCAGTTTTCGACGATGCGGCCGTCCTTCACGCGATACAGGTCGAAGGCCTGGAAGTCGACGGTCTGGCCGCTGCCTTTGAGGTTCTGGAACTGCCCGGTGAAGTGACCACGGAAATGCAGGTGAACCGAGGCGCGGTCGCCGGCCACCACGAGGTCGTCGATTTCCGCGTGCAGGTCGGGCACCGCCGCGCGAAAACCCTTCGACGCTTGCAGCGGACCTTCAGGGCCTTGCGGGCGTCCATCCGGCAAGGTGCGGTCGACAAAGACGGGCGACAGCGCGAGCTTCGCGTAGGCTTCGTCGCCGGTGTTCCAGAAGGCGGCGTAGCGGCGCGCGGTCCGCACGACTTCAGCGCTTTGCGCCGAGTTCGACGCAACCGCGACGTGGTGTGGCACGGGCAGGTCCGCGTCGCTTGCGGCGTGGGCGCTCAAGGCGCCGGCGAGGCTCGCGGCGAGCAGCAGATGACGGGCGACTCGGAACAGGGAAGAGGTGGACATGGCGCGTTCCAGAGAGCGTTGAAGTGGATGAAGCGCATTCTCCAGCGTAAGGCCGGGTTTGATAATCGGTCTGTCGCTTAAAGGATTTTCTATCCATATTTGAAAATCACCCGTTCGGTGCTGAGTGCTCGAACGAAGTAACAGAGTCCGTCGGGCCGACCGCGCGACGTCTATCGTCAGATAGAATGGTGCGCTTTGCCCGTACACGACTCTGCCCATGTGGTTCAAAAACCTTCAGCTTCACCGTCTTCCCGCTCCGTGGTCCGTCACCCCAGAACAGATGCAGAAGTGGCTCGCGCCGCACGCGTTCGCGCCCGGCAACAGCGTCGAGATGCAAAGCCATGGCTGGGCATCGCCGCGCGATAACGACTCGCTGGTGTACTCGCTCAATGGCCAGATGTTGCTGGTGTTTCGCGCCGAAAAGAAACTGCTGCCGGCGTCGGTCGTCACGCAAGTGACCAAGGAACGCGCGTTAGAACTCGAGGATCAGCAAGGCTTCAAACCCGGCCGCAAGCAGATGCGCGAACTCAAGGAACAGGTCACCGACGAACTGTTGCCGCGCGCCTTCAGCATTCGCCGCGACACGCGCGTGTGGATCGATTGCAAGAACGGCTGGCTCGTGATCGACGCCGCTTCGCAAGCGGTCGCCGATGAAGTGCGCGGCCTGCTGGTCAAGTCGATCGATCAATTGCCGCTCGGCACGGTGCGCGTCACGCACTCGCCGGTCGCCGCCATGACCGAATGGCTGCTCTCAGGCGTTGGTCCCGCCGGCTTCACGCTCGACCAGGACACCGAGTTGCGCTCGCCCACGGAAGGCAACGCGACCGTGCGCTATGTGGGACATACTTTGGATGCCGAAGATATGCGCCGTCATATCGAAGCCGGCAAGCAATGCATGCGGCTCGCGATGACGTGGAACGATCGCGTGTCGTTCGTGCTGACACCGTCGCTGACGATCAAGCGCATCGCGCCGCTCGACGTGCTGAAGGAAGCGAGCGATCCCACCGCGCAAAACGACGACGAACGCTTCGACTCCGACGTCACGTTGATGACCGCCGAACTCGACCGCATGCTAAGCGATCTGCTCGACGCATTGGGCGGCGAGCAGGGCGGCGAAGCGATGCCGCAAGCCAGGGCGGCGTAAGCAGCTTCTGGTTTTCTGGTTCGTTGCAGGCCGGCGCGTTGAAGTCTGTTCGCGCCGGCCTTTTTCATGCCTGATCGATCGAGCGCGAAAGCGCATCGGCATGAGCGGCACAAAGACGCTTGAGCGAGGCACGGCGAATGTGCGCTTTCGCTTCGTGGTTCACGTAGACCCGCTGCGCGCCCACGCCGCGAAAATGGTTAAGATGGCGATCAGCAGAAGGCATCAGTCACGGAGGACTCGCAATGGTTCGTCTGGTCATGATTCTGTTGGGCGTCGATTATTTGCGCACGCGCTGGCGATCGTTGCGGATCGTCGGTTGCATCAGTGTGCTGCTCGGCGTCTTCGTGTTCAGCGACGCGCTCGATGGCGCGCTCTATTTTCCCATCACCCCGTTCGTCTCGTTGCTGTTGCTCGAAGGCCTCGCCACGCTGGCCGTTGCCTGGACCGGCATGGGCGGGCAACGCACGCTGCGCTATGTGAAGGGCATCGGGTTCACCACCGCGGCCGCGCTGATTCTGGTCGGTCACCAGCACGGCAACTTCATTCTGTCGATGATCTTCGGCACGCTCTTTCTCGCGGATGGCCTCCTGCAGATCGTCTCGGCCAAAGTGGTCCGCTTTCGCACTTGGCGGCTCGCGATGATCGGCGGCGCCGTCGAAATCGCGCTGGCAATCTTCTTCTATCAACCCTATCCGACTCACTACGTCGGCACGGTGCCGTACTGTGTCGGACTCGGCCTGATCTTTGGCGGATGGAACATGATCCTGCTGAGCGCGCGGGTGCGGCGGCTCGCGACGAACCCCGCGGTGGTCGCGAGTAATTCCGCGGCGGATGCCGGCATCGCCGCGGCGAGCGCGCTCGCCGCGAGCCGTCTGATTGCTCATGAATGGGACGGCCCGCCCGCCGCCGACGAAGCCGCTTTGACCGTGCACGTGTGGACGCCGGTCGGTTCGGCCAAGGGCGAAGCACGTCGGCAATTGATCGTGGATCGCTATATCGCGGCGGTGGATCGCAACGGCGTGATATCGACCGGCCATGCCGCGCTCGAATCGCCCGAGGGCGTCTATATCAGCCTGTATCCCGGTGTCGAGATCGATCGTTCGCCCGACGACTTCGCGCGGCTTCTGCGCGCCACGCGCGAGAACGACGTGCCGGGGCTATTCCAGCCCGATTACCCGACCGAATCGAAAGCGTGGTGTCCGTCGACGGTTCAGGTGCGCATCCGCAACTACGATCCGGTGCGCTTGCGCCGCTTCTGGGACACGTATCGACAGGACACGACGTACAACCTCACGCATCGCAACTGTTCGAGCAGTGTCTCGCGCGCCCTGGAGGCGGCGATCGAGGGCGCCTCGTCGCGTGTGTGGGGCGACCTCGGCGGCTGGCAGCCGTTTCTGCGCGTGATCTCGACACCCGAACTGTGGGTCGCCGCGCAAGTGCGCAAGCGAGCCGCGACGATGGCGTGGACACCCGGCCTCACGCTCGACTACGCGCGCGCTCTCAGCATGCTGGCCGACCCGCGGCCTTCGGGTTGGGTCAAGATGGCGCGGCTCGCGGTGCGCCGAATGGTTCGCTCGCGTCAGCAATGGCGCGAAGAAGCCCGTCACGCGCACGTTGCCGACGACGCGGCGCGTGGCACGGTGCGCGAATGACGCGCGCTCGGCGCGAGCGCTGCCCAACTTCGGCGTCACGGTAAAAATGGCAATCGCATCAACAGCTTGCGGTTTTTGCCGGATAGTTATGCACAGATTTGCGAACAGAATCTGTTGATAACTTTTTTGCCGCGGTGAAGCGGTCTCACAGACTCGGTTAAGTTTTAACTTAGCAAGCTACTGGGTGGCACGCGGGGTTCGATTCGGGGCACTTGTTATTCGACGGGGGTGACGGGTTTCAGCAAACCTTAGATGCTCCGGTTGGCTTCTTGGACGACATGAGCGGCGTCGCGCCAGAAGTAGCTGTCATTGTCTTCATTGCGGGTCTCAGGAATAGACCTCTGGCCGGTCTCGGCATGTCACTGACTAACGTCTAGCCGCATTCTGCTTGATGTCAAACATACCCGTCACGACACCGCGACTTCCGCCTTGGGCATTCTGCACCATGTATTCCTGCTTCACCTTGGCAAACGACAGACGAACTTGTTCATAGCTCGCGGACATTTCGACACCGGTGATGACAACATCGCTCATGGTGATTCGCAGGAAGTCAAACGGCACGCCGCCCGCTTTGCGCATGCTCAGGACGACCGTGGGGATATGTTTGCCGGTCAAACAGTACGTCATCAGATTAGGGCTCGCCCGGTCTACATCATGAAAGAACACAAGGTCTTCAACCGTTGCCTTGCCCGCGCCTCCGCCAGATCCCGACATCGCGGATGCTTGCTGGGACATTTTCCAGATCCAGTTCGCAATCTGGATCTCGTCAGGGTGCGCCGCGTCCTGTGATTCCCCCGCGATGCCATCGATTTTGATAAAAACGTCATTTGACATTTGATGGTCTCCGCTTACGCCACTCAACAGTGCGAGTCACAATCAACACAAGAAGCAGTGCTACAAATAAAGAGAGAAAGAACGCGGCGCCGACAAGGAAGTCGCCAATCGCTTCATCACCATAAATATGAAGTGCAGAGGTCGTGTAAAACACTGCACGATCCATGAAACTCGAAAACAGAAACATGCCAATAGGTATGTTGACCAATATGGCCACGCTTGCCACCGCACCGCACCGGATTGCAAATTTTTTGATATTCATTGGACGTCGACCGTGCCATATGCGAAACCCTTCCCACCCGGCAGAGCTATGAGTGTCGTGTGAAGAAGGCGATCTCTCAGTCTGTAGAACGCAACCGGATCGGCCAGTGTGATGCAGCCTTCGCTGAGATTTTGTCTGCCGTGCGGATGAAGTCGGAAGTTACCCCGCTTCACGCCGTCCACGAACGTCCAGTCGTCAATTTCGCCATCCGCCTTGAATAGTGCAAACCATTTACCGCGTTCGGTATGGTTGTAGATGTCATAGGCCCATGTCTTGATGTGTGAAAAGATGCCGCCCGAGCCGCGATCTACGATGTAGTAATGACCGGGCGGAAGTGGGCCAACATCACGAATAGCCGCGGCGGCGGGATTATTCTTACCGTTGCCGTCTCCCGAGAAAGCCGCAAAGTCACCAACACCGTCGCAATGCAACGTGGACATGGGCTTACTATTGAGGCGGAATGTACATGTAACCGGCAATCTGCCCTCCGTTGTTCGGCCTGATTGCTCCGGATCATTCAAAAAAACGGGGATGTATGGAATCGGACAAGTCCGAGAGTGCGGGGGGCGAGCAAGCGGGCTATGCGATCCGCACAGGACATCCTTCCCCGCGCACCGACCGCAAAGCCTTGAGGGCCAAAGTTTCAGCGCCTAGTGAGAAAATCCTCCACAGATCTGCGAACAGATTCTGTTGATAACTTCTCCCGCGCGACGCCGCGGCCAAATGAGTGCTTTCAACCAATATGGCGGGTGTATGCTGAACCCGTCAGTTTGTCGTGCAGAGCACTCGACCACACCGCAAGCCGGCCGTGGCTCATTAGGATCAAAACCGCGCCGTGCGCTTTTCGCCTGCGGCGGCCGCGGCTTTTTAGAAGCGTGAACGCGATGGACAGGATGAACCCGGCGGTATCCATCGGGCGGTCGGATGAATGAGCCGCAGCGCTTCACGGTGCGCCACGTCAGTGTCTACCGCTACTCGGAACCCGTGCGTTTCGGCGAACATCGCATGATGTTCAGGCCACGCGCGAGCCACGATTTGCGGCTCGTCACGAACAAGCTGGTGATCACGCCCGCGCCGTCGCGGCTGCATTGGCTGCACGACGTGTTCGACAACTCGGTGGCGGTCGCGAGTTTCGCGGACAAAGCGAGCGAATTGCGCTTCGACAGCGAAGTGACGCTCGAGCACTTCGAAGCGCCCATGCCCGACTACGCGCTCGAACCGTACGCGGTGAACTGGCCGTTCGCGTACACCAACGAGGAGGCTTCCGATCTCGTGAACGCGCGCAGCCGCCAGTATCCGGACAGCGACGTGGACGAGTGGGCGCGCCGTTTCGTGCCGACATCGGGTGTCGCTGCAAAGAGCGGCGAAGGCGGCAAAAACGGCAAAAGCGGCGGCACGGGCAGCGGCACGATGGCGCTCCTGCGCGCCATGACGCTCGAAATCAAGAGCTCGTTTTTCTATGTGCGCCGCACGGAAAAAGGCGTGAACCGTCCCGGCGACACCTTGCGCAGCCGCAGCGGCAGTTGCCGCGATTTTGCCGTGCTCATGATGGACGCGGTGCGTTCGCTCGGCCTCGCGGCGCGCTTCGTGAGCGGCTATATATTCGTGCCCGAGCATGACGCCACCCAAGGCGGCGGCGCGACGCACGCATGGTTGCAGATCTATTTGCCGGGCGCCGGCTGGGTCGATTTCGATCCGACCAACAGCATCGTCGGCAACCGCCATCTGATTCGCGTGGCGGTGGCGTGGAACGCCTATCAGGCGCTGCCGTTGTGGGGCACGTGGCACGGCGCGCCGCATTCGTTTCGCGGCTTGCAGGTGGACGTGAGCGTGACCGAAGGCGAATGACGGCGAAGCAAGGCGGATAAGAACGAATGAACGCGCGCCGAAGATCGCGGCGTGTCGAATTAAAACGCATATGCGGGGAGTGCCGTTTCGGGCGGCTCGCCGTGCGCGTCAACTGAACGTTTCAACTGGAAGAGGGCGTTGCGATGAAATTGCGCGTTGGCTACGAGCTGGTCTATGAGTGCGTGCAACCGACGCCGATGATGCTGATGTTGAACACCCACTATTCGCATGCGAAAGAGGTGCTGAATCCCGATTTGCTTGTGGTCGATCCACCGGTGCCGATCAGCCAGTATCGCGATTCGTTCGGCAATCTGTGCAGCCGGCTGGTGGCGCCGCCGGGAAAAATTGCCTTTTCGACGAGCGCGGTGCTGGAGGTGTCGTCTGAGCCGGAGATGCGCCCGCCCTACACCGAACAGCATCCGGTGGAAATGCTGCCTGACGATACGCTGGTGTTTCTGCTCGGCAGCCGCTATTGCGAAACCGATCTGCTCTCCGAATTCGCGTGGCAGACCTTCGGCAAGCTGCCGCTCGGCCGTGGGCGCGTGGATGCGATCTGCAATTACGTGCACAACCACATCGTGTTCGGTTACGACTTTGCGCGTCCGACCAAGACCGCATGGCAGGCCTGGCAAGAACGCAAAGGCGTGTGCCGGGACTTCGCGCATCTGGCGGTGGCGCTATGCCGGGCCATGAATATTCCGGCGCGATATTGCACAGGCTATATCAGCGATGTCGGCTTGCCGCCGCCGTACGCGGCGATGGATTTCGCCGCGTGGTACGAGGCGTATATCGGCGGATGCTGGCAGACGTTCGACCCGCGCAACAACGCGCCGCGCACGGGGCGCGTGCTGATGGCGCGCGGGCGCGACGCGGCCGACGTGGCGCTCAGCAATGCGTTCGGGCCGACGCAGTTGCTAAAGTTCGCGGTGGTGTGCGAGGCTGTCTAGCTGCGTTGCGGATAAAGACCTAAAGCTGCCCGAGCGCTGCGCAACCCTTGCTCGATATTAGCAAGGGCATTCAGGCATGCCGGCGCAGCGTCATTCCCCGAGCGCCAGCGCGCGCTTCCTTCGCACCAGCGCCGCGCCGATCGACACCACCGCGCCGATGCCGCCCATCGTTAGCGACAGGATCACGATCAGCGGGCCGGTTTGCGTGCGCGTCGAGAACACGCTGACCAGCAGGCCGGCGAGCGGCTGTGTCATGTTGTTGAGAAGGATCACCACGCCGGTCGTCTTGCCGTAGTCCTGCGGCGGAATGATTTGCTGCCGCGCGCTGCGGATGTAGACGTTGAACATTTTGTCGAAGCCGACGATCAGCAGGAAGCCGAGCGCATAGCCCCAAGGCGCCGCGCTCGCACCGGCGATCACGCCGCCCGCGCAGATCGAGACGAAGGCGACCAGGCCCAGGGTGCGCGCCGGCCATGCGGCGCGTGCGATCGTCAACAGAATCAGCACCGTGGCCACGGCGCCGGCGGTTTGCAGTCCGGCATAGTAGTGATTCGATTGCGCGTGAAGGCCGGTCACCATGGCGGCGGACGTGGCGAGTGTCACGCCGATCACCAGATTTTCGGCGGCAGCGAGCAGCACGACTTTCTTCAGGCCAGGCAGCACCAGCACATGACGCAGCGCGATGCGCAGCGGCAGCGTCCAGTGAGCCGGAGCCAAGGCCGGCGGCTCGGCGGCGCGAAAACCGCTCGCGCGTTGCCACAGCAGCAGCGCGCCATCGGCGAGGAGAAACAGCACGCCGGTTACACCGACAACCCATTCCCAACGCCACAGGCCAAGTAGCAGCGCGGCGAGCATCGGACCGAGCACGAACCCCAACTGGTCGGCCAATTGCGAGTAGGCGAGCACGCGCTGAAACTGCTGCGTGCTGAAGATTTGCGGCAGCATGACTTCACGCGCGACGAGACCTTGGCTCGTCAACACGCCGCACACAGCCGAGAGTGCGATCAACCAGCCGATGCCGCCAAATAGCGCGTAAGCGATTACGCCGCCGAAACAGGCAAGCGCCCGCACGGTCTGGCTCACGCGCATCAATCTGAGCGGCGAGATGCGGTCGCACAAGGCGCCGAAGAAGGGAAACACCAGATAGCGGGGCAGCGTTTCGATAAAGAACGCGAGCCCCGACCACGAGACCTGGTGCGTGGTCTGGAAGACGACGAGCGGCACGAGAAACAGCAGGACCTGATCGGCGAGACGCGCGACAAACAGCGAGCAGAAGAAAGCCTGATGATTGACGCGCACCGTTCATGTCCCGCCGATTATGGGTCGAGACCGATCCTATCAAAGATAGCGCGCTCGCGGCCCTGGCCTGCTTGCCGCGCCGTGAATTCTCAATGCAACGGCAAGCAGGCCGCGCGCCGACGGCAGCGCGCGTTCAGAGTTGCACTTCAATCGCCGCGATAAGCCGCTTCGAGCGGCGCGATTTCCAGCTTGACCATATTCATCATGGCCTTCATCACGCGGCTCGCCTTAGCCTCGTCCGGGTCGCGCAGCATGTCGCCGAGCACGTCCGGCGCGATCTGCCACGAGACGCCGAACCGGTCCTGAAGCCAGCCGCATTGCCACTCCTTGCCGCCGTCCAGAAGTTTCGTCCAGTAACGGTCGATTTCCTCCTGCGACTTGCAGTGCACGAACAGCGAAATGGCCGGCGTGAAGGGGAACTGTGGGCCGCCGTTCAGCGCCATGAACTCCTGGCCTTCGATCTCGAACGTGATCGCCAGCACGCCGCCCTTCGGCCCGGGTCCGGCGTCCGTGTAATGCATCGTGGTGGCGATGCGGGAATCGGAAAACACGGACGTGTAGAAGCGGGCCGCATCTTCCGCATTGCCGTCGAACCACAGGCACGGCGCAATCTTTTGCATGACGTTTCTCCTCCTTCTCACCGGACGGACCGCGCCTTACTTCATGCAGTCCATGGCTTTCTGGATTTCTTCCGGGCTCAGGTCGCGCTTGTGCGTGGCCAACGACCAGCTATGGCCAAACGGGTCTTTCACCTGACCGTAGCGGTCGCCCCAGAACATGTCGGTGACGGGCATCACAACGGTCGCGCCGGCGTCGACGGCCTGCTTGAAGCTGGCGTCGACATCTTCCACATAGTAGTGAATCGTGACCGGCGTGCCTTTCAGCGAATTCGGGCCGAACGACTGGTGCTCGGGCCATTCGTCGGTCAGCATCAGCATGGAATCGCCGATCTTCAGCGTGGCGTGCATGACCTTGCCGCCGGGGCCGGGCAGGCGGACCTGCTCGACGGCGTTGAAGGCCTTGGTGTAGAACGCGATGGCGTCCGCGGCGTTGGCGCAGATCAGATACGGGGTGAGCGAGTGCATCCCGTCCGGGATCGGTTTGACAGCGTTGCTGGACATGACGGCGACTCCTTGAAGTAACAGGTTCGTGAGGTGAAAGACCGACTCGTCGAGTCAGGTCTTCAACGTTACGACGAGTACATGACCGTTGAATCGACACTCCGGAAAAAATATTTTTGGTCCGGGCGTACGGCGCGCGCCCGGGCGCCTGTTTCAACCAGCCGGATTGTCCTCGTCCGGCGGCGCGGCGGACGGCGCCGGGGTGCCGCCACGTGGTGCGCCGAGGATGCTGATCTGGAAAGTCGGCGTCGCCGCGAGCGATTGCAGCGTGGCGTCTTCGGGAATGTGTTCGAACAGCGGCAGAATCACCGAGCCGCCGATGACCGCGCGCCGGCTATCGTCGGCGGGCCGCAAGCCCCATACGTCCTGATAGACGACCGGCACCGCGCTGCCGTTGCGGGTAGTGTTGCCGATATACAGCATCACATGGCCGCCGATGTAGACCAGCGTGCGCAACGGCTCGCCGTGCTGCGCCAGATAGTCGAGCCGCTGGGCGGGCGTGGACGACGACAGGTCGATCATGCGGCCGGCGTTCATCTGCGTGGACGAATGGCGCGGCAGCCAGACGCCGAACGCGGCGAAGATGCTTTGCAGTTCCGACGAGCAATCGTTGTAGAGGCCGCTATTGCCCCAGCCGTAGGGGCGTCCGATCAGCGTTTTCATCAGCATCGCCAGATGGCGCGGCGTCGCGGCGAGCGGCATCGGCGCGATTTGCGCGTCGTTCAGGGCGGCGGTGCGGATCAGCGCCTGGCCGTCGGCGTCGCGCGCCGGGACGAGCACTTGACGCGCAACGGCCGGCTCGGCTGTGTTGCCGGTGTTGCCGGGGTCGCTCGCCACGGGTTTTGCTTGCGCCGGCCGCGCGGCGCTGGCAGGGACGATCGGCAGCAGCGTGCCGGCCGGCGCGTCGAAGCGGAACACGCCGCGGCTGTCGCGCACCGGCGCCGACGCCACGATCACCGCACCGAGCGATTTGCCCGCCGCGGCGCGCCATGTATCGACGAAGCGGTCGTCGGCCATGCCGACACCGTCGCTGCGCACCCAGCCCTGCACGTCGGGCGTCTGCACGTAATGCCACGCGCCGTCGAGGCTGCTGCCGAGCACGTACAGCGGCGTGCCGGGCCGCGCGGCCGAGATCTGCAGGTTGTCGAACGGATAGCCTTCGCCGGCCAGATGATGGTCGTAGAACGATGGGTCGGTGGTCGGCAACTCGCGCACCATCAGGTTGCCGGTCGCGATTGCGCGGCGCTGCGGCTGATAAACGGCGATCTGCGTGAACTGCGCGACGTTCATGTTTTGCGCGATGGCGTCGATCCATGCCTTGTCGTGCGGTCGGAAATTTTCGCCGTAACCGATGTCCGCGCCGCTCTTGCCGGTATTGTCGAACTTGCCGATGCGCCGCTGCTGCAGTGCCGCAATGTCCGCGCCTTGCTGGCGATACACCAGCATTGTCACGAAGTTGACATTCCACGGCGAGGGCGCCGCGGTGCAAGTGCCGAAGTAGCGCGCGTACAGGGCCTTGAAGTGCGCCTGCTGGTCCGCGGGACTCAGGAACGGCTGGTCGTAGCCGGGGCTGTCCGGTTCGAGCCAGTGATCGACGTCCTGATCGTAATGTGCGATGGGGAAGAGCGTGACGGTGTCGACCGGCGCGTGCGCGTCGTGCGTCGGCGACGGATTGCTGCAGGCAGTGATCGCCGCGAGCGCGGCACACAACGCGGCGGCGCGGCAGGCGTTCGGCCAGGCGGCGAGGCGGGATTGAACGGCAACGGGCATGAGGTTCGGCGAAGAAGGTCCAGGGCACGATGATACGGTGTCGGCGCATTGTGCAGCATGTCGTACCGGCGCCGCGTTTGCACTCCCAAACACAACGCTTATGTGGTTTCATTGGGGTTCGCGTCGTCCATAGCGGCTGCGCGATATCGCGCTTCACGCGCAGGCTGCCGCAACCGGCGAGCGTTCCACTACGCTCACTGCTTAATCCCAACGGATGGCCTCGAAAGAACGCTCGCTCGAGGTCGCCCAACCAAGGAGAACAACATGCAAACCAGCGCACGCAATCAATTCGCCGGCGAAGTCACCGAGCTCAAACATGGCGCCGTAAACGACGAAGTCACGCTGCGCACCCAGGAAGGTCTCGAGATCGTGTCGATCATCACCCACGGCAGCGCGACGTCGCTCGGCCTCGCGGTGGGCAAGAAAGCCTTTGCGCTGGTCAAGGCGTCGTCGGTGATCCTGATGGTCGACATCACGAAGGACCAGGTGTCGGCGCGCAATTGCATCGCCGGTACGGTGTCGGCGGTCACGAAGGGCGCGGTGAATTCCGAAGTGTTGATCAGCGCCGGCGGCGCGCAGATTGCGGCGATCATCACCAATGAGAGCGTCGATCGCCTCGGCCTCGCAAACGGCAAAGCGGCGACGGCGATTTTCAAGGCATCGAGCGTGATTATCGGCGTCGATCAGTAATCGTCGTGTGGTTTTGCCCGTTGGCTTCATGTCCGCGTGGACGCCGACGGGTCTGACGGAACCGCAAGGAAAGAGGGCTTTGCTTCGTGCACCTTGCGCCGCGGCGCCGACGCGCGCCGTGAAGGAAACCGCGGCTTGCTTTAAACTGCACGACTCGCTGTTCCTCTTTCCGCTTTCATCACGGACGCCGTCATGTTCGAAGTCTCCTCCGCCTCGCATCTGCCCAAAGCCGCGCACTACGAAGAACTGGTCGCCCAGGCGCGCTCGCTGCTCGCCGACGAAACCGACTGGATCGCCAACGCTGCGAATTTTTCCGCCTTCGTGTTTCATTCCCTTAGTGATCTGAACTGGGCTGGCTTCTATTTCCACGACGGCCGCGAACTGGTCGTCGGACCGTTTCAGGGCAAGCCCGCGTGTGTGCGCATCGCGCTCGGCAAGGGCGTCTGCGGCACGGCCGCGCAAACTCGGCAGACGCAAGTGGTGCGCGACGTGCACGAGTTTCCCGGCCATATCGCCTGCGATTCGGCGTCGCAATCGGAAGTCGTCGTGCCGCTCGTCGCGCCGGACGGCACGCTGATCGGCGTGTGGGATGTGGACAGCCCGATTGTCGCGCGCTTTGACGAAGAAGACGCGAAGGGCATGGAAGCGCTGTGCGCGGTGTTCATCGAAGCGGCGTTGCCGCGCGCCGCGTAAAAAGCGCGGTCGCGGTGCGGCGGCGCGCTATGCTTTTCCGTACATAGAGTCAATGCATTTCAGGGGATGGGTCGGCGGACCTCATCCCGCTATCGTTCTCTCCAACGCGCTGGAGACAGCTCATGAGCGCGACGAACCCCCACCAGGTTCTGGAGACACGCATGGGTTCCGCCACTGCTTTTGCCAACGCTTCGGCCACCACCAGTCCGCTGACATTTCAACGTTCCCCCGCGTTACCCCGCAATTGCACGTTCGATAGCCACGACTGGGAGATTCTCAGCCGCTACTGGCATCCGGTGGCGTTCGCTGCCGAAGTCACCGACAAACCCATCAGCGTGACGCTGCTCGACGAACCGCTCGTGGTGTTCCGCTCGAACGGCCAGCTGGTGAGCGCGCGCGATATCTGTCCGCATCGCGGCGCGCCGCTCAGCCAGGGATGGGTCGATAACGGCAACATCGTGTGCCCGTACCACGGCCTTGCCTATAACAGCGAAGGCAAGTGCAAGCACATTCCATCGCAAACGGACGGCCCGATTCCCGAGCGCCTGCATCTCGTCACTTATGCGACGCAGGAAGCGTACGGACTCGTGTGGGTGTCGCTGGGTGGCGGCACGGAAGCCTTGCCCGCATTTCCGCACTGGAACGATCCCGACTTCCAGCAGATCCTGCCGCCTTCGATCGACATCAACGCATCGGCGGGACGGCAGACCGAAGGCTTCATCGACGTCGCGCATTTTGCGTGGATTCACCACGACAGTTTCGCCGACCGGCACAACCCGGTGGTGCCGCAGTATGGCCGTGGGAGGCGTGAACTAACCCATAACAATCTTCCGTCTGACCGACCTCACTTTGTGATCGCTCGGTGTCTGAAAGGGGCCGGTCACCTCGAAGGTATCCGTTGATTGCATTCGCGCCGCAAGCTCTCTCGCTTGCTGCTTTTTTTGCCGACAAGGATAGTACGGCGTAGGCTGGAAAAGTTTGTTTAGGAAGCCAGATATTTGGCGACGCTCATGAAGGATCGAATATCCTGGCAATAGCGAGCCTCGTATGACGCACGCAAGCGCGAGCGAGCCGGTCGGGAGGATTGGGGATTACACCAAGGGAAACGATTGGCGCGATGAATGGGGGGCTCGCGAATTCGGCGAGGGCACGAAAGCCCGTTATCATACGCACGGTTGCCCGAAACATCGGACCGGATCTCGGGGTTTCGCTATTTGCGCCCGCGCGCAAGAATACGTCCGATCGCTTTCACTATTCAGGAAAAAACAAAAGGCCGGCGCGATGCAAGTCCCCCTCTACGCCGACATGCGTACGCGCGATGCCGCGCTTGCCTCGGCGCCTTACGGCATGTTCATCTGCACCGCGGACGGCACGTTCGACGCCGTCAACGCCGCTTTCGAAAAGCTGACTGGATTTGCAGCGGAAGAACTGATTGGCCGGCGGACTTTCGAATCATTGCTCGATCCCGCCGAACTCGCCAAGCGTCGCGCCGAGTTGTCGCCGCTTGCCACGGTGACTTCGCGCTATGAAGCCGAATGGAGTTTTTTGCGGCGCAATGGCACGCCGGTTCGCGTGGTGCTGGCGTTGGCGCCGCTCATCGCCGAGCCCGCGCATCCGGGTGGTCCCGCCAGCAGGCCTGCGCGCTACGTGGGCATCGCCATCGACATGACGCGTTACGCGCAATCTGAAGCGCGTCTCTGGTACGTCGCGCATCACGACGGCGTGACCCGTCTGCCCAACCAAACGCTATTTACTGAGCGCCTGGAACTGACGATCGCGCGTTGCCAGCGTAGCGGCAGCGGTTTTACCGTGCTGATCGCCGAGCTCGATCATCTGCGCAAACTGCGTGATGCGCTCGGCTTGCATGCGGCCGAACTCGTGCTGCAGATCGTCGGTGAACGCTTGCGCGGTCTCTTTCCGAACGACGGCACGATCGCCTCGATCGGCGGCACGCAGTTCGCCTTGCTGGTCAACGAAACCGGCGCGGCCGCCGATGCGTTCGCCGCCGAAGCACTGGGCCGCATCGCCGAGCCGATCGACTACGCCGGCACTGCCTTGAACATTACCGCGAGCATCGGCATCGTGGCTTATCCGGCCGACGGCGGCGATGCGCCTACGCTGATGCGTCGCGCGGGCGTGGCGTTGTCGGCGGCTTCGGCGGTGAACGGCAATGCGGTGCGGCGGTTTTCCACCGCGCTGGAAGGTCAGGCGGCGCGCCGCTTCGAGCTGCAAACCATGCTGCGCGATGCGATCGAGCGTCAGCAATTGCATCTCGTGTATCAACCGCAGGTGACGCTCTCCAATGGCCGCATCGCGCAAGTGGAGACGCTGCTGCGCTGGAACCATCCGCAGCGTGGCTTGATCAGTCCCGTCGAATTCGTGCCGGTCGCGGAGGAGGCGGGGTTGATCGAGCAGATCGGCGAATGGGTGATTCGGACCACGTGCCGCGATGCAGGCAAATTATTGAGGCTGACCGGCACGTTGCCGCGCTTCGCGGTGAACGTGTCACCGCAACAGTTCCAGCGACAGAATCTGTTCGAGACGATTCGCGAGGCGTTGGAAGATGCCGCGCTCGACCCTTCATACCTCGAGGTGGAAATCACCGAGGGCGTTTTGCTCGGCGACACCGAACAGGCTGTGCAGACACTTTTTGCGTTGCGCGATCTGGGCGTGGAAGTCGCGGTGGACGACTTCGGCACCGGCTATTCGAGCCTTGCGTATCTGACGCGCTTTCCGCTGAATCGCCTGAAAATCGACCGCTCGTTTGTGATGGGCATGAGCACCGATCCGCAATGCGCAGCGCTGGTGGGCGCCATCATCGCGATGGCGCATGCGCTCAAACTGCGCGTGACGGCTGAAGGCGTCGAAACGGCCGAGCAGGCCGCGCAACTGGAAGCGCTCGGCTGCGACGAAGCGCAAGGCTTCTGGTTTTCGCGTCCGATCACCGTCGCGGCACTGCGTAATTTGCTGAGGCCGTTGGGCGCTCTTTGACGCGTAGGTTTGCCGGCGGCATGGATGCATGCTCACACGCATGCTTAGCCATCCCTATCAATTCTTGACCGGATGCAATGCATCGCCACGATGAACGGCATGCTTGCCGCTCTTCTCGCTTTGTACTTCGTAATGTGGATCGGATGTCGACGCATCGACGGTTCTGCCGTCCATAGTCGTATGGGTAGAAATGACACGCACGATCTTGCCGTGCGTGACGCCTTGCGGCGTGTTCCAACTGACACGGTCTCCAGTCTTCAAATGTTGGGACATGAGGTGCTCCTTTGCCTGTCCTAACGACAGCGTAAACTCCCTTGCTGTAAGGCTTTGCATGAATGCACTGCCCCTGTTCGCATGTTCAAGCAAGCAGCGTGCCTCTGTGCATGAAATGTAAAGGGCGGGAACGTATCCTGCTCCGTTGCGTCAAGACTCCTATACCTTAACGGAACGAAGACTCAAGATGAACGATCTCCTCACGCGACTCTTTCACTTCCAGCCGTCGTTGCTCGTCACGCTGACGCACGACGCCCTTCATATCGTGCTGGCCGTGCTGATCCTCTTGATTGGCTGGTGGCTCTCGAATCGCGTCGGCGCGATGTTCGCCCGCGCGCTCGCGCGCACGCACGCGGATCCGACGCTCGCGCCGATGCTAGCGGCGATGAGCACCTGGGCCGTGCGAGTGCTCGTGTTCATCGCGGCGCTCAGCGAAGTCGGCATCGCGACCGCGAGCGTGCTGGCGGTGCTCGGCGCCGCCGGCCTCGCGATCGGACTCGCGTTGCAAGGCACGCTGCAGAATATCGCGGCCGGCATGATGCTGTTGATGTTGCGGCCGTTTCGCGTCGGCGACGTGATCGAAGGCAGCGGCGCGGCGGCCGGCATCGTGCGCGAAGTGGGACTCTTCACCACGCGCATTGAGCGCGGCGACGGCAACGCCGTGTTCGTGCCGAATAGCCAGATCTGGAGCAATCCGGTGATCAACTACAGCAGCGGCGGCACGCAGCGCATCGAGGTCGAAGTGGGCCTCGCGCAGCGCAAGGACGTCGACGCCGCGATCGGCGAATTGAAGAAGCTGGTCGCCGACGAACCGCGCGTGCTGAGCGGCGCCACGCTCGCACCGATCGTCACGGTAGCGGACTATCCTGACGATGGCGGCGCGACGCTGCGCATTGCGGCGTGGGTGCGCACACCGGACGCGTCGCTCGCCAGCGGGGACCTGCACGAGCACGCGCAGGCCGCGCTTGAACAGGCGGGCTGCCCGGTCGCGGCGTAGGCCGTCGCGCGGCATTTACCGGGGCCTGTATCGTTCGTCTGCGCTGGTATAGCGCACGAGACGCCTCGTGCAAACCGAGTCTCGCCCAAGCGGCTCTATAACCCGGAGTCCGGTCATTCATATTCAACCAAACTTTGCCTGGTTCGACGCCGATGTGCCGACTCAGTGCAGGCGCGGATGGGCGAGGAAGAATCGCACCATTTCCGCGGCGGCGTCGGGACCGGACGGGTCCGTGTACGAACCGTGCTGACTGCCGCCGGACCACGCGTGACCCGCGCCGTGAATGGACCAGGACTCCGCTTCGACGCCGTTGGCGGCCACGTGCCGTTGCTGTGTATAGGTGCGCCGACCGCCTGCAGCGCCGGATTGCGTGCTGACGGTGGTGGTGCCGGCGTCGAAGGGCGCAACGATCTGCGCCGCGTTCGACGGATGGACTGTCGTGTCAGCTTCGCCATGAAACACGATCAGCGGACGTTGCGGCGCGGCATGTGTGCGATTGCGTGGCGCCTTGCCGCCTTTCATCGCGGCGAGCGCCGAGGGCAGGCCTTTTGCGCATCCATAGGGGAGGCCCGAGTGCACACCCGCTGCCGCGTAAAGATCGGGCGACGTTTTCAGCATGACGTCCGCCATCGCACCGCCCGCCGACAGACCCGCCACATACACGCGCGCCGGATCGACACGATAGCGCGCCATCACCTCGCGCGTAATGCCGGCGATCAAGGACGGTTCGCCTTGATCGCGTAGCTGATCGGCAGGTTTGAACCAGTTCCAGCACTTCGAATGATTGGCCGCTTGCGCCTGATTCGGATACGCGACGATGAAGCCGTGACGCTCGGCCATTTCGTTCATGCGCGTGCCGGCGGCGAAATCGTCGGCGTTCTGCGTGCAGCCGTGCAGCATCACGATCAGCGGCAATGGTTCGGTCTTGTAGACAGCGGGCACGTAGAGCTTGTACTGGCGTTGTCCGGCTGCGTTGCTGAACGTGTGCGTGCTGAAGGTGCCCGGTGTGTCGGCGTCGAAAGTCGGCGCGGCAGGGGCGTGCGGAGCGGGGCTCGCTGGCGTTTGTGGCTGCGTCCACGCTTGCGCCCATTCGCTGGCATTCGAAGGCGTGTGCGGTGTTTGCACCGGGTCCACGTGGACATTGTTCGCGTTGTGGCCCGAGAGCGCGCGCTGAACCGCCGCCGTGGCTTCTTTGGGACCCTTCGTGCGCAATAGCTCGAAGGCGTCTTTCATCGATTTCAGGAAGTCTTCGTTCATTTTCATGATGGTTTGTATTGACCTGTGTGGGGCGTGGTTGAGAGTCGACTGATGGGTCGCCCGTTCAGCCACGGTAATGAGTCGAGCGTCGCGCCTAGCTGATGCGGCCGGCGAGCGCCGCCTTGACCGCGGGCGACGCATGAAAGGCACCGAGCACCACCACCGATGCAATCGTGGCCGCCGCGAGTTCGGGCGGCACATCGGCTGCGATGCTGGCGAGGCCGAGCACGTGAATGTCGAGTTGTTCGTGCGCGGCCTGAGCGGCTTCGAGATCCTGTCGCGAGAAGTGCTGCAGGCCGAGCACCATGGCACGCCGGGTCACCGTTTCCGTGACGACCTGGGCGTGCACCGCGAGCTGGTTGCGGATCGCGGTGCGGATCAGGTCGGTGCGGTTCGAGTAAAAGCCTTCTTCGACCAATAGATCGATCTGGCCGAGGTCGATCGGGCCCAGGTTGATGGTGATTTTTTCGGTCTCGCCGCCTTTGGGGCGCGAGGTGTTGATGAGGTTGAGTTTGGGCATTTGCACTCCGGGAGGCATCTCGTTACCATCCAATTAACATCCAGTGGGATGGTTATACGCCTCTCGGTGGGGTTCGGTCAATGAGGAAATTGGGGGTTCGTTCGGGAGTGGGTGTGGGCGCTAGGCTCGGTGGCGAGGCCTATCGCTTCAATGCTGGGTTGGGTTCGGTCACCGGATTACTCCCGGTGAGCTTTGCGGACCCCGCGACGGGATGGCTGGCGCGGGACGTCGGCTAGGGCAGTTTGGCTAGCAGCCGGTCGTATAGCGATGGCGGCAGACGAATCGTTCCAAAGTCGGCACCGCTCTCGTCTCCACCCTCGTAACGCAGTGCATCGCGTTCCCAATAAAGCCTGGCAGCGTCGTTGGTGTAGCTTCTATATGTTCTCTTAGCCAGAAGTTGCTGGCTTGGCTGCTCATAGAGCCGCAAGACAATATGCGATCCAAGGTAGCAGACGCGTGCCGTATAGCGGCCATCGGCCGATTGCGCATCGTCGCAGTCTGTCGGCTTAACGATCGAACGTAGTCTCGCGCCGTCCCAATAGCTCCAAGCCGAAACGAATGCCGCCGCAACGCAGACACCGACAATGGTTCGTTTGACCGAAGTCATTGCAATCAGTTTGGCCCGCTCATTGCGTCCGTCGCTGCTGGTAAGGCTCGGGTGCGGGCGGAATCGATAAGCCCGGCGGAGCTTTGTTCATCGAGATAATCAGATCTGGGACGGGAAGGCACCCGTTCTCAGCATCACACCGGCTCCATAGAATCTTGTTGATTCTGTAATACGGGATTTTTTCGTAATCAGTAGTCGACATGTTTGTTATTGCCGGGCAACTTTCGAGTCCCGATTAGTGGCCGTTCTCTCGTTTCCGTCATATCGGGAAAGCCATCCTAATCGGTAACCGCGTCTCGAAAAACTGCTTTATGTCGTTTCGCCTAGCACAAACCAATGGAACCGCCAGCCGCGCACGATACCTTGGGCGACATCAATAAAAAGCCGACCATTGCGCGACGTCAACCAACCTACATCAGCACAATATCGTACTGCTCCTGACTCAAATTCGACTCCACCTGCAGCGACACCGGCTTCCCAATAAAATCAATCAGCATCGCCAGATGCTGCGACTCTTCCTCGAGAAACAGATCGATCACCTGCTGCGACGCCACCACGCGGAACTCGCGCGGATTGAACTGGCGCGACTCACGCAGAATCTCGCGCAGCACGTCGTAACACACCGTACGCGGCGTCTTGACCTGCCCCTTCCCTTGGCAAACCGGACAAGGCTCACACAACACATGCGCGAGAGATTCACGCGTGCGCTTGCGCGTCATCTCGACAAGCCCGAGCTGCGAGAACCCATTCACCGTCACACGCGTGCGATCGCGCGACAATGCCTTCTTCAATTCGCCCAGCACCTGATCACGATGCTCGACATTCTCCATATCGATGAAGTCGATGATGATCACGCCACCCAGATTGCGCAGACGTAATTGCCGCGCAATGGTGTGCGCGGCTTCGAGGTTGGTCTTGAAGATCGTATCGTCGAAGTTGCGCGCGCCGACATAGCCGCCGGTGTTCACGTCGATGGTCGTCATCGCTTCAGTCTGGTCGATCACGAGATAACCGCCCGACTTCAGATCCACCCGGCGCGACAACGCGCGCTGAATTTCCGCCTCGATGTTGTATAGATCGAAGAGCGGCCGCTCGCCGGTGTAGTGGTGCAGCTTCGACGACACTGCCGGCGTGAACTCGGCCGCGAAATCCGCCAGCATCTGATACGTCTCGCGCGAGTCCACCTGAATGCGCGACGATTCGTCGTTGACGAAATCGCGCAGCACGCGTTGCGCGAGATTCAGATCCTGGTACAGCAGGCTCGTCGGCGGCATGCGCTGCCCTTGAGACAGAATCGTCGCCCACGTCTTGCGCAGATACGCGACGTCGCCGGCCAGCTCTTCGCTGGTCGCATCTTCCGCGATGGTGCGCACGATGTAGCCGCCTTTCTCGTCGGCGGGCAGCACGGCGGTCAGACGCGCACGCACGGCTTCACGTTCGGCTTCGCTCTCGATCTTCTGCGAGATGCCGATATGCGGCTCCTGCGGCAGATACACGAGCGTGCGCCCGGCAATGCTCACTTGCGTGGACAGGCGCGCGCCCTTGGTGCCGATCGGATCCTTCACGACCTGCACCATCAGCGTCTGCCCTTCGAAGACGATTTTCTCGATCGGTTGATGCGGCGTCTGATGCTGCGGTTCGCCGGCAATGCGCGGATGCCAGATGTCGGCGACGTGAAGGAATGCGGCGCGTTCGAGACCGATGTCGATGAAGGCGGATTGCATGCCCGGCAACACGCGTACGACCTTGCCGAGATAGACGTTGCCGACGCGGCCACGCGACAGAGTTCGCTCGACGTGAAGTTCCTGGACGGCGCCTTGTTGGACCAGCGCGACGCGCGTTTCCTGCGGCGTGACATTGATCAGGATTTCTTCATTCATGGTGTTATTTTAGAAGTCGATGCGCGCTGCACGCAGGAGGGCAGCACATTCAAAAAGCGGCAAACCCATGATACCTGAATAGGACCCGTCGATATGCTCGATAAACTCCGCGGCGCGCCCCTGCACACCATACGCGCCCGCCTTGCCGAGCGGCTCGCCGCTCGCCGCATAGCGGCGAATCGCGTCTGCGTGCAGTGCAGCAAAACGCACCTTCGACACGGATAGCGCGGCCGGCAGCAACATACCCTCGGCATCGACCACGGCCACGGCCGTCAGCACTTCGTGGTCGCGGCCGGCGAGGCGCTTGAGCATCGCGACGGCGTCGTCGGCATCGACGGGCTTGCCGAGAATCGCGTCGTCGATCGTGACGGTTGTATCCGCAACCAGAATCGGCCGCGCCGCATGGCCGCCGGCCACGAGGCGCGCGCGTGCCGCATGCGCCTTGGCGACGCATACGCGCTGCACATAGTCGTGCGCGCGCTCGCCGGGCAGCTCGGCTTCGAGCGCTTCCGCGTCTTCATCGGGACGCGGCAGCAGCAGTTCGAAACGCACGCCGAGCTGTTGCAACAGCTCCTGGCGGCGCGGACTCTGCGAAGCGAGGTAGACGAACGGATGCAGCGAAGCGGCGGACGTGGACATGAACAGGTCTCGATGAAGCGGATTGTATGAGGGTTCGGCGAGCGTGCCGGTCGAGCGTCGATCAGCGTGTCGTGAACGCTATCGCCGCGCGCACAAAAACACGTGCGTCGACATGCGATTCACTCAGCGCAGGCGATGCGGCGGAAAGCGCCCGGAAAGCGCGCGCGGCAACACGCGACAAAGCCGCGTGCTACACACGCCGCCTCGTTCGCTCACACGCGATGATAGGGGTGATTTTGCGTGATGGTCCACGCGCGGTAAAGCTGTTCGGCAAGCAGCACGCGGACCATCGCGTGCGGCAAAGTCAGGCTGGAGACGCGCAGCAGCATATCGGCGCGCGCTTTCAGATCGGGATCGAGCCCGTCGGCACCGCCGATCAGGAACGCCACGTCGCGGCCGTCCTGCTGCCAGCCGGGCAGGGCGCCGGCGAGCTGCATGGTGGTCCAGTCCTTGCCGCGTTCGTCGAGCGCGACAATGCGCGCGTTCTTCGGCAACGCGGCTTCGATTTTCAGCCGCTCGGCGGCCATCACGCTTTCCGCCGGCCGTCCCGACGAACGCTGCTCGGGTTTGATTTCGCGCAGTTCGATGCGCAGCTCGGGCGGCATGCGCTTCGCGTATTCGTCGAAGCCTGTGGCGATCCAGTCCGGCATCTTGTGGCCGACGGCGAGGATATGCAGTTTCATGACGAAGAGAATCGCGGACGATTACCGTAAGCCGGCCAAAGCCCGCTTACTTGCGGCGTACGGCCGTCTTGCGCGCGGGCTTCTTCACGGCCGGCGCTGCTTCGTCTTCGTCCTCGTCTTCATCGGGCTCACTCGAGCGCGCGCCACCGAACGGGTCCGGCGTGGACAGCTTGATGCGCACCGGCTTGTCGCCCCAGATTTCTTCGAGGTTGTAGTACTGGCGCAGGGCCGGCTGCAGGATGTGCACGATGGCGTCGCCGCAATCCACCAGCACCCATTCGCCGATGTCCTCGCCCTCTGTGCTGATGATGTCGCCGCCGGCTTCCTTGACGCTCTCGCGCACGCTCGAAGCGAGCGCCTTGGTTTGCCGGTTCGAGGTGCCGCTCGCGACGATCACGCGATCGAACAGCGCGGTCAGGTGGCTGGTGTTGAACACCTTGATGTCTTGCGCCTTGACGTCTTCGAGAGCGTCGACGATCACGCGTTGCAGTTTGCGAATATCCATGAGGTTACCGGTGGTACAGATGATGTTGAAGAATATAGTCCCACACCGCGGTGGGGACATGGCTCGCCGCCTGGTCTTGCTGTTCGCCGCCCGCGAGGGCAAGCCGCCGGTTCACCTGCTCGCGCAGATGCGCGCGAATGTCGGTGGCCGAAACGTTGAACGCAAGCGTCGTATCGATCAGCAAGTGGCCGCAGGGCGTGGCTTGCAGAACGTCGGCGCGGGCACGGCGCGCGTCGATTTCTTGAGCGACCGTCGGCGGAATCGACGCGAGGTCGAAACCGGGCCGGGTGGCCGCGCAGATATGGGCGAACTCGAACAGGCGCCGCCAGTCGCGCCATGTGTCGAGATGCACCAGTTGATCCGCGCCGATCAGGAGCGCAATCGATGCGTCCTCACCTTCGCGTTCACGCCAGCGTTGCAGCGTGTCGAGCGTGTAAGTCGGGCCTTCGTGATCGATTTCGTCAGTCGCGACACGCACGGTCGCGCCCGGCAGCACCAGTTCGCTCGCCGCCGCGCGCGTCATGGCAAGGCGATGCACGGCCGGCGAAACGTCAGATTTTTGCCAGGGCTGGCCGGCCGGCAGCAGCACGAGTTCGGTCAGTTTCAGCACATGCGCGAAACGCCGCGCGAGCGCGAGGTGGCCGTCGTGGATCGGATCGAAAGTGCCGCCGAGCAGTCCGATCCGGCGAGGCAGGGCAACAGGATGAGCGTTCGGCTTCAGGTGAAGATCCTTTGTCGTGACGATTCGAGTGATGCGCGGGCGCGGCCCGTCACAGCCACTCGCGCGGCACGAGAAAATCGCTATAAAGACGCGCTTCCGGCGTGCCCGGCTCGGGCTGCCAGTTGTAGCGCCAGTTCACCACAGGCGGCATCGACATCAGGATCGATTCGGTGCGTCCGCCGCTCTGCAGCCCAAACAGTGTGCCACGGTCGAAGACCAGATTGAACTCGACGTAGCGCCCGCGCCGGTAAGCCTGGAAATCGCGCTCGGCTTGACCGTACGGAATGTTGCGGCGCTTTTCGATGATCGGCAGGTACGCTTTGAGGAACGCGTCGCCGACACTCTTGAGCATCGCGAACGATTGGTCGAAGCCCGGCGCCGAGAAATCGTCGAAGAAAATCCCGCCGATGCCACGCGCTTCGTTGCGGTGCTTGAGGAAGAAATATTCGTCGCACCAGCGCTTGAAACTCGGGTACAGGTCCTCGCCATAAGGCAGCAGCGCGTCGCGGCAGGTGCGATGGAAATGCTGCGCGTCTTCCTCGTAGCCGTAGTACGGCGTGAGGTCCATGCCGCCGCCGAACCAGAACACCGGCTCTTCGTCGGCCTTGGTCGCGATCAGCAGACGCACGTTCATATGCACGGTCGGACAGTGCGGATTGTGCGGGTGCAGCACGAGCGACACGCCCATCGCTTCGAAACCCCGCCCGGCCAGTTGCGGCCGCGCCGCGCTCGCCGAACCCGGCAAGGCGTCGCCCGCGACATCCGAGAAACCGATGCCGGCCCGCTCGAAGAAATTGCCGCCTTCCAGAATCCGCGTGCAGCCGCCGCCGCGCAGCTTCTCGCCGGGGACGCGCTGCCATGCGTCGGTTGCGAACGGCGTGCCGTCGAACGCGCCGAGCGTTTCCGCGATATGCGTTTGCAGGCCTTGCAGCCAGCTGCGCACGGCCTGTGCGTCGTAGCTCGAATCGGTCATGAATGCAGATGCTGAGGGCGGCACGCTCGTCGTGCCGCGGGTTCTTCGTGAAGGGCGGCGGCCGGGCCCGCGTCAGGGTGGAACCTGCGAAGGCGCGGCCATTCAGTTTTTCGCGCCGGGCGGGATACTGCCGCCCTGGTCAGGCCACGTCGGGCCTGCATCGGCCCATATGATGCGGTGGGCGCGGTGACCGCGGTCAAACCGGCCGAAAACCCGCAGTGTAGCGCCGTCGGCGCCGCACGCGGGCGAGTGGGGTCATGGCTTAGTGCTTGCCTTCGGTCTTGGCGTCGTGCTTGCGGTTCAACGCACGGTAGCCGATGTCGCGACGATACTGCATGCCGTCGAACGAGATCTGGTTGATCGTTTCGTACGCGACCGACTGCGCGCTGCGCACCGAATCCGCCAGACCGACCACGCACAGCACGCGGCCGCCCGAGGTGGTCAGCTTGCCGTCCGCCAACGTGGTGCCGGCGTGGAACGTGACCGAATCCGCGGTTTCAGCCGGAATGTCGTTGATGCGGTCGCCCTTGCGCGGCGTGTCCGGATAGTTGTACGCGGCGAGCACGACACCGAGCGCGGTGCGGCGATCCCACTCCAGTTCCACCGTATCGAGCGTGCCGGCGATGGCCTGCTCGACCACCTTCGAATAGTCGCCCTTCAGACGCGCCATGATCGGCTGCGTTTCCGGGTCGCCCATGCGGCAGTTGAATTCGAGCGTTTTCGGGTTGCCTTGCGCGTCGATCATCAGACCAGCGTACAGGAAGCCGGTGTAGCGGATGCCTTCCTTCTCCATGCCGCGCACCGTCGGCAGGATGATTTCGCGCATCACGCGGGCATGCAGTTGCGGCGTGACGATCGGCGCGGGCGAATAGGCGCCCATGCCGCCCGTGTTCGGCCCCTGGTCGCTGTCGAGCAGGCGCTTGTGATCCTGGCTCGACGCGAGCGGCAGCACATGCTTGCCGTCGACCATCACGATGAAGCTCGCTTCCTCGCCGGCGAGGAATTCCTCGATCACGACACGCGCGCCGGCATCGCCGAGCTTGTTGTCGGACAGCATCATGTCGACCGCGGCGTGGGCTTCTTCCAGCGTTTGCGCGACCACCACGCCCTTGCCCGCGGCGAGGCCGTCGGCCTTGATGACGATCGGCGCGCCCTTGGCGTCGAGATACGCGTGCGCGGCGGCGACGTCGGCGAAGGTTTCGTATTCGGCCGTCGGGATCGCGTGGCGCTTCATGAACGCCTTGGCGAAGTCCTTCGAGCTTTCGAGCTGAGCGGCTTCTTTGGTCGGCCCGAAAATCTGCAGACCGCGCGAGCGGAACAGATTGACGATGCCGGCCGCCAGCGGCGCTTCCGGCCCGACCAGCGTGAAGGCGATCTGTTCTCTTTCGACGAAATCGGCGAGCGCAGCCGGCTCGGTGATGTCGACGTTGCGCAGACGCTCGTCCTGGGCGGTGCCGCCGTTGCCAGGAGCCACGTAGACGAGCTGAACCCGCGGCGATTGCGCGAGCTTCCATGCGAGTGCATGTTCGCGACCGCCGGAACCGACGACGAGTAACTTCATGTGAATCCCCGAGACTTAAAAACCATAAACGGCTGACGCAGCACGCTCAGCCGTGGAATAACAACGAGGTTCGCATTGGGCCCGCAGCCGGTGGTGGCGCAGGGCATAGTGCGAACCCGGGTGGAAGCGCAGTGCAAAACCACACGCACGTCCGCTCAGAAACGACGCGAGGGTCAACCGGCAGAGGGTGGCACGGCTCGACACGAGCCCGCGCGCCACGCGCTGCCGGGGCGCGCTCATTCGTCGGCGATCGCGGCGTTTGTATAGACTTCCTGCACGTCGTCCAGATTCTCCAGCGCGTCGAGCAGCTTCTGCATTTTCACCGCGTCGTCGCCGGTGAACTCGACTTCCGTCTGAGGTTTCATCGTCACCTCGGCCAGCTCGGCCTTGAAGCCCGCTGCTTCCAGCGCGGACTTCACCTTCGGGAAATCGTTCGGCGGGCACAGCACTTCGATACTGCCGTCTTCGTTCGTGACGACGTCGTCGGCGCCGGCTTCGAGCGCGGCTTCCATCAGCTTGTCTTCCGGCGTGCCGGGCGCGAACAGGAACTGGCCGACGTGATCGAACATGAACGACACAGAGCCGTCCGTGCCCATGTTGCCGCCGTTCTTCGAGAACGCGTGACGCACTTCCGCCACCGTACGCGTGCGGTTGTCAGTCATGGTGTCCACGATCACCGCCGCGCCGCCGATGCCGTAGCCTTCGTAGCGGATTTCTTCGTAGCTTGCGCCGTCAACACCGCCCACGCCACGCTGGATCGCGCGGTTGACGTTATCTTTCGGCATGTTGGCGTCGTACGCCTTTTCGACGGCGAGCCGCAGGCGCGGGTTCGAGTCGATGTCGCCGCCGCCCATGCGAGCCGCGACCTGGATTTCCTTGATGAGCCGCGTCCAGACCTTGCCGCGCTTGGCGTCGGCCGCTGCTTTCTTATGCTTGATGTTGGCCCATTTCGAATGACCCGCCATACCTTTCTCCATCGCGCGCGCCAGTGGGGCGCACGCATTGTGCAATTGTCGTTGCGATGCCGGGCGCTTGCGCGTGTTTGCGTGTTTTGCGCCTCGATGTCAAACCGTCCGCTGCCTGACTGTCCGGCTCAACCGTTCGTGGCTACCGCCTGTGACTAGCCCTCCGCAACCAGGCGTTTCAAGCCTGATCACGCCCAGCCGGGCCCGGCTAGCGGGCCCGCGGGTTGGCAGCGCGATTGGGACGGGGCGGTGCGGCTGGCACGCGGCAAAGGCCGCGCCGGCCTGCCAGGCCCCGCGAAAGGCGCGGTGCGCCAGGCGGTGGTGCGAGTTGAGCCGCTCTTTGAGCGGATTCGAATTTTATCACGCCGCAGGGGTGCGGCAGAGGGCGAGATAGTGGCAAACGCTGCGAAAAGTGCGCAACAGCGGCGTCTGATGCTCGCCGTCACGCAGTTTTCAGGCCGCTTTCAATTTTTCGTGCCGAACAGGCGGTCGCCGGCGTCGCCGAGACCCGGCACGATGTACGCGTGCTCGTTCAGATGCGAATCGAGCGAGGCGACATACAGCTTGACGTCCGGATGGGCGTCCTGAAACACCTGCACGCCTTCGGGCGCGGCGACCAGCGCCAGGAACAGGATGTTCTCGCCGGCCACGTTGCGGCGCTTGAGCACGTCGACCGCGTGCACGGCGGAGTAGCCGGTCGCGACCATCGGATCGCACAGAATGAACACGCGATCTTCGAGGTCGGGCAGGCGCACCAGATATTCGACCGGCCGATGGTCCTCGGCGCGATACACGCCGATGTGGCCCACCCGCGCCGACGGCACCAGCTCCAGCAGGCCGTCCGACATGCCGATGCCGGCCCGCAGCACCGGCACGATCGCCAGCTTCTTGCCGGCGATCACCGGCGCGTCGATCTCGACGAGCGGCGTGGTCAGGCGGCGCGTGGTCATGGGCAGATTGCGGGTGATTTCGTAGCCCATCAGCAACGTGATTTCGCGCAGCAGTTCGCGGAACGTGCGAGTCGAGGTATCCCGGTCGCGCATATGCGACAGCTTGTGCTGGATCAGCGGGTGATCGAGGATGAAGAGATTGGGAAAACGGCTGTCCTGGGTCATGGCGGGTGCGCACGGGGCGGCAAGAGGGATCGGTTCGGCGCGCCGCACGGCCGGTGAACCGGCTGGCTGGCGGACGCGCCACGGCGCAAGTTTACCGAAAGAGTGCCGCCCGAAGATACCGGAGATTGCAGCGGCCCGGCGCAGTCCGGCACCGATTCTTCTAGAATCGGGGAAACTTTGCCGCGAGAGGGCATTCAGAGCTGCCGCTTCGCGCCAGACGTCCGGACGGAGAGAACGTGCGGCGGCCCGGCGTTTTCTCACGAGGCACACTTTCACGAGGAGAACACTGATGGACATGGGAATCGCAGGACGCACCGCGCTGGTCTGCGCGGCCAGCAAGGGTTTGGGGCGCGGCTGCGCGGAAGCGCTTGCCGCCGAAGGCGTCAACCTGACGATCGTCGCGCGTACCGCCGAGACGCTGGAGGCGACCGCGGCGGAGATTCGCAGGCAAAGCGGTGTGGAAGTGAAGACGGTGGCCTGCGACATCACCACGCCGGAAGGCCGCGCCGCGGCGCTCGCCGCCTGTCCGCGGCCGGACATTCTGGTCAACAACGCAGGCGGTCCGCCGCCGGGCGATTTCCGCAACTTCACGCATGACGACTGGATCCGCGCGCTCGAAAGCAACATGCTCACGCCGATCGAGCTGATTCGCGCGACCATCGACTCGATGAGCGCGAACGGTTATGGGCGCATCGTCAACATCACGAGTTCGGCAGTGAAGGCGCCGATCGACGTGCTCGCGTTGTCCAACGGCGCGCGCTCGGGGCTGACCGGCTTTGTCGCGGGACTCGCGCGCAAGGTCGCGTCCACCGGCGTGACTATCAACAACATGCTGCCGGGGCTGTTCGACACCGACCGCATCGGCGTCACCTTCGAGGCGCAAGCCAAGGCGGGAAACATATCCGTCGACGAAGCGCGCAAGCAGCGCACGAAGACGATTCCCGCCGGCCGCTTCGGCACGCGCGAGGAATTCGGCGCCGCCTGCGCCTTCCTGTGCAGCGTGCATGCCGGCTACATCACCGGGCAGAACTTGCTGATCGACGGCGGCGCCTATCCTGGCACGTTCTGAACGGCCCGCATTCAAGCATCGCTACAACAACGACAATCACAACGGTTCCAGGAGTCTTACGTCATGACCACCCGTATCGCGCTGATCGCGCACGATCATAAAAAGGACGACATCGTCAAACTGGCCGGCGAATACGTCGACACGCTGCGGCGTTGCGACATCGTGGCGACCGGCACGACCGGCGGGCGCATCGCCGACGCGTACGGCCTCGCGGTCGAACGCATGTTGTCCGGCCCGCATGGCGGCGACCTGCAGATCGGCGCGCAACTCGCGGAAGGTCGCGTGGACATGGTGATCTTTCTGCGCGACCCGATGACGCCGCAGCCGCACGAGCCGGACATCAACGCGCTAGTCCGCGCGTGCGACGTGCACAACATACCGTGCGCGACCAACATTTCGACGGCGCGCATGGTGCTCGACTCGCTGACCTTGCGCCTCACGCAACAGATTTGAGCTCACACTCTCGACCCGATCAAGCGACACCCAACCTCAAGGAGACATGATGGTCAAAGCAATCCGATTCGATAAAACCGGCGGCCCCGAAGTGATGAAGTGGGTCGACGTCGAAGTCGGTGAGCCGGGCGCGGGCGAGATCCGCGTCAGGCAGACGGCGGTCGGGCTGAACTATATCGACGTGTACTTCCGCAAGGGTCTGTATCCGTTGCCGTTGCCGGGCGGTCTCGGCATGGAGGCGGCAGGCGAAGTGACGGCGCTCGGCTCGGGCGTGACCGGTCTCAAGGTGGGCGATCGCATCGCCTATGTGGGGCGCCCGCCCGGCGCGTACGCGCAGGAGCGCGTGCTGCCGGCCGCGCAGGTCGTGAAGGTGCCCGACGCCCTGAGCGACGAACAGGCCGCCTCGGTGATGCTGCAAGGCCTGACCGCGCAATATCTGCTGCGCCGCACGTATCCCGTGAAAGCCGGCGACACGATCCTGATTCAGGCCGCGGCGGGCGGCGTGGGTCTGCTGGTGTGCCAGTGGGCGAAGGCGCTCGGCGTGACGGTGATCGGCACGGTCGGCTCGGATGAAAAAGCGGAGATCGCCAAGGCGCACGGCTGCGATTACGCGATCGTCTACACGCGCGAGAACTTCACCAAGCGCGTGCGTGAGATTACCAACGGCGCGGGCGTGCCGGTGGTGTACGACTCGATCGGTAAAGACACGTTTACGGCCTCGCTCGATTGCCTCGCGCCGCTCGGCATGTTCGTGAGCTTCGGCAATGCGTCGGGGCCGTTGCCGCCGATCGATTCGTCGGAATTCGCCGGACGCGGTTCGCTGTTCTTCACGCGCCCGACCCTCTTCACTTATATAGCCAAACGCATCGACTACGAGGCGATGTCCACCGAACTGTTCGACGTGCTGGTGTCGGGCAAGGTCAAGACGAGCATCAATCAGCGTTATGCGCTGGCGGATGTCGGCCGCGCGCACGCGGATCTCGAAGGGCGCCGCACGACGGGCTCGACGGTGCTGCTGCCGTAACACCCATGACATGAGCGCGACGGCATCCGCCGTATAAAAACCGCGCTCATTCGAGCTCACGCCACGGCCGGAGCCGAACCGGCGCGGCATGCCGCAAAACCACGCCCAGCAGGCACAAGGCTGTTCCATCGCAGGATGGAGCGGCCTTGTCCGTTTACGCGATTTTTATATACGCCACCCCATCTTTGACCAGCCCTTTACACGGATCGGCATAACGTTGCGGCTATCCAAAGTCCGTGTAATGGAGAACAAAAATGGATGTGCTGTATGTCGGGGGGCTGGTGCTGTTTTCCGCGCTGACCTTCGCGTTGATTATCGGCTGCGAGAAGTTGATGCAGTTTCGCCGTGGGCAGGGAGCGCGCTCATGAACTGGATTCTCTGGTTGTCCGGCGCGGCGACCGCGTTGCTGTTTGTGTACCTGGTCTATGCGCTGTTGCGCGCGGAGGACATTGAATGAACTCGAACAATGTCCTGCAAGCGGGCCTCTTCATCGTCGTGCTGCTGGCAGCCGCGGTGCCGATGTCCCGCTATCTGAGCGCCGTGATGGACGGCAGCTCGCGCGTGGTCCGCTTCGGCGGTCCCGTCGAACGTTTCCTGTATCGCATCGCGGGCGTCGATTCGTCGACGGAAATGAGCTGGAAGCACTATGCCATCGCCACGATCGCGTTCAACGTGCTCGGCGCGCTGTTTCTTTACGTATTGCTGCGCGTGCAAGGCTGGCTGCCGGGCAACCCGCAGCAGTTCGGCCCGATGACGGTCGACGGCGCGTTCAACACGGCGGTCAGTTTCGTGACCAACACGAACTGGCAGGATTACACGCCTGAACAAACCGTCGGCTATCTGACGCAGATGCTCGGCTTCACCGTCCAGAACTTCTTCTCGGCCGCCACCGGCATCGTGGTGGTGATCGCGCTGATTCGCGGCTTCGCGCGCCATACCGCGCAAACCATCGGCAACTTCTGGGTCGACTTGACCCGCGTCACGCTCTACGTGTTGCTGCCCATGTCGGCGATCCTCGCAGCGTTGCTGATGAGCCAGGGCGTGATCCAGAACTTCAAGTCGTATCAGGACGTGCCGACGCTGCAGACCACGACCTATGCCGCGCCGAAGCTCGACGCGCAAGGCAATCCGGTGAAGGACGCGAAGGGCAATCCGGTCACGGTCGATACGCCCGTGAAGACGCAAACCCTCGCGATGGGCCCGGTTGCTTCTCAGGAAGCGATCAAGATGCTCGGCACCAATGGTGGCGGCTTCTTTAACGGCAACTCGGCGCATCCGTATGAAAACCCGACGCCGTTCTCGAACTTCCTGCAGATCTTCTCGATCCTGATCATCCCCGCGGCGCTGGCGCTGGTGTTCGGCCGCATGATCGCCGACCGCAAGCAGGGCGTGGCCGTGCTCGCCACCATGACGATCGCGTTTGCGGTCTGCGTGTTCGGCGAGATCAGCTCGGAGCAGGGCGGCAATCCGGCCATCACCGCATTGCATGTCGACCAGTCGGCCAATGCGCTGCAGTCGGGTGGCAATGCGGAAGGCAAGGAAACGCGCTTCGGCATCGCGCAGTCGGGCATCTTTACGGTTGCGACCACCGCGGCTTCGTGCGGCGCGGTTGCCAACACGCATGACTCGTTGACGCCGATCGGCGGCCTCTATCCGATGCTGCTGATGCAACTCGGCGAAGTGATCTTCGGCGGCGTGGGTTCCGGTATGTACGGGATGCTCGTGTTCGCGATGCTGGCCGTGTTCGTGGCGGGCCTGATGATCGGCCGCACGCCGGAATACGTCGGCAAGAAGATCGAAGCGTACGAGATGAAGATGGTGTCGATCGTCGTCCTGCTTACGCCGCTGCTGGTGCTGGTCGGCGCGTCGATCGCGGTATTGAGCGACGCCGGCAAGGCCGGCATTCTCAACCCCGGCGCGCACGGTTTCTCCGAAATCCTCTACGCGTTCAGTTCGGCGGCCAATAACAACGGCAGCGCGTTCGCGGGTCTCACGGTGAGCACGCCGTTCTACAACTGGCTCACGGCGATCGCGATGTGGTTCGGCCGCTTCGGCACGATCATTCCGGTGCTCGCGATTGCCGGCTCGCTGGCCGCGAAAAAGCGCATCGGCGTTACGGGCGGCACGCTGCCCACGCACGGCCCGCTGTTCGTCGTGCTGTTGCTCGGCACGGTGCTGCTGGTCGGCGCGCTGACTTATGTGCCTGCGCTCGCGCTCGGTCCTGGTGTCGAACATCTGATCATGATGGGCGCGCATTGAGGCGACCCTTGCGATCCAACGACTGAACAGGCGCAAACGGGAAATTCGAGGATTCAATGACTGAACATAATGCAACCCGGTCCATGTTCGACCCGGCGCTAGTGCGCCCGGCGATCGTGGACTCCTTCAAGAAGCTCACGCCACGCACGCAGTTCCGCAATCCGGTGATGTTCTGCGTGTACGTGGGTAGCATTCTCACGACCATTCTCTGGATCGCCGCGCTCGGCGGCCAGGCCGAGGCGCCCGCGGGCTTCATTCTCGCGGTCACCTTGTGGCTGTGGTTCACGGTGCTGTTCGCCAACTTCGCGGAAGCGCTTGCCGAAGGCCGTTCGAAGGCCCAGGCGGCGTCGCTGCGCAGCGCGAAGAAAGACGTGATGGCCAAGAAGCTCAACGAGCCGCATCCGAAGTCGCCGATCCGCATTCTGACGGCTTCCGATCTGCGCAAGGGCGACGTCGTGCTGGTCGAAACCGGCGACGTGATCCCGGCCGACGGCGAAGTGATCGACGGCGTCGCGTCGGTCGACGAATCGGCGATCACGGGCGAATCCGCGCCGGTGATCCGCGAGTCGGGCGGCGACTTTTCGTCGGTGACGGGCGGCACGCGCGTGCTGTCGGACTGGATCGTGGTGCGCGTCACGGCGAATCCGGGCGAAGCGTTCCTCGACCGCATGATCGCGATGGTGGAAGGCGCGAAGCGTCAGAAAACGCCGAATGAAATCGCGCTGACGATTCTGCTGGTCGCCTTGACGATCGTGATGCTGCTGGCCACCGCCACGCTGCTGCCGTTCTCGATGTTTTCGGTCGAAGCCGCGAAGGCCGGCCACGTGGTGGCGATCACCGCGTTGGTCGCGCTGCTGGTGTGTCTGATTCCGACCACCATCGGTGGTTTGTTGTCTGCGATCGGCGTGGCCGGCATGAGCCGCATGATGCAGGCGAACGTGATCGCCACATCGGGCCGCGCGGTCGAAGCGGCCGGCGACGTCGACGTGCTGTTGCTCGACAAGACCGGCACCATCACGCTCGGCAATCGCCAGGCTTCGCAATTCGTGCCGGCGCCGGGTGTGACGGAAGAAGCGCTCGCGGATGCCGCGCAACTGTCGTCGCTCGCCGACGAAACGCCGGAAGGCCGCAGCATCGTCGTACTGGCGAAGCAGCGCTTCAACATCCGCCAACGCGATATGGCCTCGTTGCATGCCACGTTCCTCGCGTTCACCGCGCAAACGCGCATGAGCGGCGTGGATCTGCCGGGCCGTGAAATCCGCAAGGGCGCGGCCGATGCGGTCAAGAACTACGTCGAAGCCAACGGCGGCCGTTTCCCCAACGAAGTCAGCAACGCCGTGGCCGAAGTCGCACGGCGCGGCAGCACGCCGCTGGTGGTGGCCGAGAAAGGCGAGCAGGGCGCGCGCGTGCTCGGCGTGATCGAGTTGAAGGACGTGGTGAAGGGCGGCATCAAGGAACGTTTCGCCGAACTGCGCAAGATGGGTATCAAGACCATCATGGTGACGGGCGACAACCGTCTGACCGCGGCGGCGATTGCCGCGGAGGCCGGCGTCGACGATTTCCTCGCCGAAGCCACGCCGGAAGCGAAGCTCGCCACGATCCGCGCGCACCAGGCCGAAGGGCGCCTCGTCGCGATGACCGGCGACGGCACCAACGACGCCCCGGCGCTCGCGCAGGCCGACGTCGCGGTGGCGATGAACACCGGCACGCAGGCCGCGAAGGAAGCCGGCAACATGGTCGACCTCGATTCGAATCCGACCAAGCTGATCGAGATCGTCGAGATCGGCAAGCAGATGCTGATGACGCGCGGTTCGCTCACCACGTTCTCGATTGCCAACGACGTCGCCAAATACTTCGCGATCATTCCGGCTGCATTCGCCACGACCTATCCGGCGCTGAATGCGCTGAACGTGATGCACCTGGCCACGCCGGCCTCGGCCATCATGTCGGCGGTGATTTTCAACGCGCTGATCATCGTGCTGCTGATTCCGCTGGCGCTCAAGGGCGTGCGCTATCGCGCGCTGGGCGCGGCGATCCTGCTGCGCCGCAATCTGCTGATCTATGGTTTGGGCGGGATCATCGTGCCGTTCATCGGCATCAAGCTGATCGATATGGTGCTGGCCGCGTTCGGTTGGGTCTAAGCGCTAGTTCAAGAGGAATTATTCATCATGAAAAATCTGTTCCGTCCGTTGATCGTGATCTTCGCGGTGCTCACCGCCGTCACCGGACTTGCCTATCCCGCGGTGATGACTGCCGTCGGTCAGGCGGCCTTCAACGATCAGGCCAACGGCAGCATCCTCGAGCAGGACGGCAAGGTGGTCGGTTCGAAGCTGATCGGCCAGCAGTTCGATGCGCCGCAATACTTCTGGGGCCGCCTGTCGGCCACCAGCCCGATGCCGTATAACGCGCAGGGTTCGAGCGGTTCGAATCTCGGCCCGACCAACCCGGCGCTGCTCGACGAAATCAAAGGCCGTATCGACGCGCTGAAGGCAGCCGGCACGGATATGTCGAAGCCGGTGCCGGTCGATCTGGTGACGTCGTCGGGCAGCGGTCTCGATCCCGAGATCAGCCCGGCGGCTGCGGCTTATCAGATCGAGCGCGTCGCCAAGGCACGCAAGCTCGCTGCGAACGACGTGCAGGCGCTGGTGGATCGCTATACGAGCGGCCGTCAGTTCGGCATTCTGGGTGAGCCGCGTGTGAACGTGCTGGAACTGAATCTGGCGCTGGACGAGATGAAGCACGGTTGATTGACGAAACGCGGCAGCGCTTCGCTTCGCAAAGGCGGCGTCCGCGCGACTCCGCCTTTGCCTTTTGACGGCGCAACGCCATGTACGGTGACCGCGGTGTACGGTGGCCGCTATTTGCGGCCGGGCCGCCGCCGTGCCACCATGCATACACCGCCGCTCGCCCAACGATGAAAACCATTGAGCATGAACCGCCCCGATCCCGATGAGTTGCTCGACAAGCTGCAACGCGACGAAGAAAAACGTCAGCGAGGCAGGCTGAAGATTTTTTTCGGCGCGTCGGCGGGCGTCGGCAAAACCTATGCGATGTTGCAGGCCGCGCGCCGGCGTCACGATGAAGGTGCGGACGTGGTGGTCGGCATCGCCGAAACGCATGGCCGCACTGAAACCGCGGCATTGCTCGACGGTCTCGACGTGCTGCCGCTCGCGCATATCGAATATCGCGGCCGCAAGCTCGGCGAGTTCGATCTCGATGCCGCGCTCGCCCGCAAGCCGCAACTGATTCTCGTCGACGAACTCGCGCACTCGAACGTGCAGGGCGCGCGGCATCTGAAGCGCTGGCAGGACGTGTATGAACTGCTCGACGCGGGCATCGATGTCTATACGACGGTCAACGTCCAGCACCTCGAAAGCCTGAACGACGTGGTCGGCCAGATCACCGGCATTCGCGTCTGGGAGACGGTGCCGGATCGCGTGTTCGATCGCGCCGACGAAGTCACGCTGGTCGACTTGCCCGCCGAGGAACTGCTCGACCGGATGCGCGACGGCAAGGTGTATATGCCGCAGCAGGCCGAGCGCGCGGTGCGCAACTTCTTTCGCAAAGGCAATCTGATCGCGCTGCGCGAGCTGGCGCTGCGCCGCACCGCGGATCGCGTCGATGCGCAGATGCGTGAATATCGCGCCGACCGTTCGATCCAACGTATCTGGCAGGCGCGCGAGCGCTTGCTGGTGTGCGTCGGCCCCGGCCCGGAAGCACCGATGCTGGTGCGCGCGGCGGCGCGTCTCGCCGCCAGCCTGAAGGCCGACTGGATTGCAGTCTATGTCGAGACGCCGGCGCTGCAGCGTTTGCCGGATGCGCGCCGCGAACGCACGCTGAACGCGTTGAAACTCGCCGCCGAACTCGGCGCCGAAACCGCCACGCTGGCGGCCGCCGACGCGGCCGTCGCGTTGATCGGCTACGCGCAGGCGCGCAACGTGTCGAAGCTGGTGGCCGGCGCGTCGGCGCGCACGGGCGTGAACCGCTGGCTGCGCCGGCCGCTCGGCGAGCGTATCGCCGAGAAAACGGCCGATCTCGATCTCACGCTGATTCGCGCCTCGTCCGACCGCGACGGCGGCGAGCATCGCCATCTGTTGAACACCACCGCGAACGCATGGCGCGAGGCGCTGAGCGCGGCGCGCGAACGCCGCTCGCCGCCGCGCGCCTACGGCTTCGCGCTGTTGATCTGCGCGGCCATCACGCTGCTGTCGAGCCAGTTGATCGATCATATCGATTTGACCAATCTCGTCATGCTGTACCTGCTCGGCGTGATCTTCGCCGCGGTGAGGCTGGGACGCGGACCCGGCGTGGTGCTGTCGTTCATGAGCGTGGCCGCGTTCGATTTCTTCTTCGTGCCGCCGCGCATGTCGCTGTCGGTCTCCGACACGCAGTATCTGTTGACCTTCCTGGGCATGCTGCTGACCTCGTTGGTGATCAGCCATCTGACTTCGAGCCTGCGCCGCGAGGCGAGCGTGGCGCGGCGCCGCGAGCAGCGCACCGGCGCGATGTACGCCATGGCGCGCGAACTGGCCGCGGCGCTGACCACGGAGCAGATCGTCGGCATCGGCAGCCGTCATGTGAGCGAGGTGTTCGGTGCGCGCGTCGCGATTCTGTTGCCGGACAGCGTCGATCAGGTGAAGCAGAAGATCGAGGATCCCGACGCGGCGATCACGCTCGAAGGCGAGATGCTCGATAGCGACGTCGGTCAATGGGTCTACGATCAACAGAAGCCGGCCGGCCACGGCACCGATACGCTGCCGGCCGCCGCCGCGCTCTACCTGCCGCTCAAGGCGCCGATGCGCACGCGCGGCGTGCTCGCGGTGGTGATGCGCGACGAGGGCGAGCTCGACGTGCCCGAGCAGCAGCGCATGCTCGACGCGTTCGCCGCGCAGATCGCGCTTGCGCTGGAACGGGTGCATTACGTCGACATCGCGCGCGATGCGCTCGTCAACATGGAGTCGGAGCGTCTGCGCAACTCGCTGTTGTCGGCGATCTCGCACGATCTGCGCACGCCGTTGACGACCATCGTCGGCTTCTCGTCGATGCTGGCCCAAGCGCCCGAGGCGCAGCCCAACAGCGAGCTGGTCGAAGCGATTCACGAGGAAGCGCTGCGCATGACCGGCATCGTCACGAATCTGCTCGACATGGCGCGTTTGCAGGCGGGCAGTCTGCAACTGAACCAGCAATGGACGCTGCTCGAAGAAACGGTGGGCGCCGCGCTGCGCGCGTGCAAACGCGTGCTGGCGAATCATCCGGTGCAGGTGAAACTGCCCGCTGATCTGCCGCTCTTGCACCTCGACGCCGTGCTGATGGAGCGCCTCTTCTCCAACCTGTTCGAAAACGCCGCCAAATACACGGCGCCGGCCACGCCGCTGACGATCGGCGCGCAGCGTCTCGACGCGGACGGCAAGTCGTTCGTGCGCGTGAGCGTCGACGATAGCGGCCCGGGCCTGCCCGCGGGCATGGAAGCGCGCGTGTTCGAGAAATTCACGCGCGGCGAGAAGGAGTCGGCCAAACCGGGCATCGGCCTGGGGCTCGCAATCTGCCGCGCGATCGTGGAAGCGCACGGCGGTACAATCGGCGCGCTCAATCGCGTGTCGGCGGACGGCCGTGTCGAAGGCGCGCGCTTCTGGTTCACGCTGCCGGTGGAGACGCCGCCCGACGCACCGGATTCCATGGAAGACGAGGGCGCCGACTCCTTGATTCACGTCGATACCGGCAGCGATTCAACTCTTAACCCGCTTTCCAAGCCTAGCCATGAGTGACCCCAGCATCACCGTCGTCCTGATCGAAGACGAAAAGCAGATTCGCCGCTTTGTGCGAACGGCGCTGGAAGGCGAGGGCATCGTCGTGCACGATGCCGAAACCGGCAAGCAGGGTCTCGTCGAGGCCGCGACGCGCAAGCCCGATCTGGTGATCGTCGATCTCGGCCTGCCCGACACCGACGGACTCGACGTCATTCGCGAACTGCGCGGCTGGAGCGAGCTGCCGGTGATCGTGTTGTCGGCGCGCACCCAGGAAAGCGAAAAAGTCGCCGCGCTCGATGCCGGCGCGGACGACTACCTCACCAAGCCGTTCGGCGTGTCCGAACTGCTGGCGCGGATCCGCGCGCATATGCGGCGGCGCAATCAAGGCGGCGCCAACGAATCGCCACAGGTGCGCTTCGGCACGGTGACAGTGGATCTGGCCCTGCGGCAGGTGAGCCGCGACGGCGCTGTCGTTCATTTGACGCCGATCGAATACCGGCTGCTCGCCACGCTGGTGCGCCATGCCGGTCGCGTGCTGACGCACCGCCAGTTGCTGCGCGACGTGTGGGGGCCGTCGCATGTCGAGAGCCATCACTACCTGCGCATCTATATGGCGCATCTGCGCGGCAAGCTGGAGCGCGACCCGGCGCAGCCGGAGCACATCATTACGGAAACGGGTGTCGGATACCGGCTGGTGGGCGCGGTTTGAGGCCGTGTGGCTAATTTGCGACGGCGCGGTGCGCTTGCTTGCGGCGGCCCGCTGCCGGCGGCGCCTGAACGGCTTTGGTATAATTACAGTTCGTAAGGACGACCTTGCGGTTTCACAAACGGGGACGGCCCCATCTGATCATGGAGCTGTCTCATGTCCTGGATTCTTCTGTTGATTGCCGGTTTGCTCGAAGTCGCGTGGGCGGCCGGTCTCAAAACCTCCGAAGGTTTTACCCGGCTCTGGCCGTCCGTGTTCACGGTGGTGACTGCGCTTGGCAGCTTTGTGCTGCTCGCCATGGCCATGCGCCAATTGCCGCTCGGCACGGCGTACGCGGTGTGGACCGGGATCGGCGCGGTCGGCGCGTTCATCTTCGGGATCGTGATGATGGGCGAGGCCTTGACCGTCGCGCGGGTCGCCAGCGCGGCGCTGATCGTGGTCGGACTGATCGGATTGAAGCTATCTTCCGGGCATTGAGCCCCGCATTGCATGCCGCTGCCGGGCCCATTCGCCGAGTCCGCCGATGTCCGGCCGGCGCCCAATCAGTCTCGCCATTTATTCTCCGCTCTGCGTTCTGCGAATTAACGTGGCTATAATGAGATCGAATCCAACCTGAAATTGTCCGCGGCCCATTTGGCGCGGCCGGCTTGGCGCGGGTCTGACGACTTCAGTGCGGCTCCCCTTTCGTGGCCCGTCGAAGCGCCCGGCACGCACAGCGCGCCCGGAGGCGGCCATGCTTGAATCACTTTCGCTCGCTGCGGGCCTCTCATGGGGCAGCGGTCTGCGCCTCTATCTGACGGTCCTGCTGGCCGGCGTATTCGCCCGTCTCGGCCTCGTCCATCTTCCCGATACGCTGTCCGCGTTGTCCTCGCCGTGGGTCATCGGTGTGGCGGGCGTGCTGACCGTCACCGAATTCCTCGCCGACAAGATCCCCGCGTTCGATTCGCTGTGGGACGCGGTCCATACCTTCATCCGCATTCCGGCGGGCGCCGTGCTGGCAGCCGGCGCGCTCGGCCATGCCGATCCGGCGCTGTTGACCGTGGCCGCGCTCGCGGGCGGCACGCTGGCGGGCACGGCGCACCTTGCTAAAGCGGGCACGCGCGCGTTGATCAATCTGTCGCCGGAACCGGTGTCGAATGTGGTGACCTCGACCGCTGAAGACGGACTCGTGTTCGGCGGCATGCTGCTCGCGCTGTTCGTGCCGCTCGTCTTTCTGGTGTTGATGGTGGGCTTCCTGATGCTGGCCGGCTGGGCATTGCCGCGGCTCTGGCGTGGGGTGCAGGGCGGTTTTCGCGGCATGGCGACGCACATGGTGTCGCGCTTTGCCAGGAGCAGGCACGATTGAGCGATACGGTACGGGGTTCTACGGCGCGCAGGGCTTTACCGACGACGACGCGCCGGTTCGGTGGCATGGATCTGGTGCGCCAGTCCATTCGCATGACGGCGCGCGACTGGCGCGCGGGCGAGCTGACGATGCTGCTGCTGGCGCTGGTGCTGGCCGTGGCGGCTTTGTCGAGTGTCGGCTTTCTGGCTGACCGTCTGCACCAGGGGCTCGAACGCGACGCGCGGCGCATGATTGCCGCCGACTTCATCGTGCGGGCCGATCATCCGGTCGATCCGCAATTCGCCGGGCAAGCCAAAGCGCTCGGTCTGAATACCGCCAGCACGGCGATCTTTCCCAGCATGATCAATTCGACCGGCGCACAGCCGGTCTCGCGGCTTGCCGCGATCAAAGCCGTGTCGCCCGGTTACCCGCTGCGCGGCGCGTTGCGCATCGCGTCGGCGCCGGGCGCGGCGGACCACCCGGCGCAATCGATTCCGCCGCCGGGCGTCGTGTGGGTCGATCAGGCGCTGCTCGACGCGTTGAAGGTGCGTGTCGGCGACGCGGTGAAAGTCGGCGGTCGCAACTTCACGATCGGCGCGGTGATCACGCGCGAACTCGACCGCGGTTTCTCGTTCGTCAACTTCTCGCCGCGCCTGATGCTGCGTGCCGACGACGTGCCGTCGACCGGCCTCGTCACCTACGGCAGCCGTGTGACGTACCGCTTGCTGGTTGCGGGCCCGGACGAATCGGTGGCGCGTTTCGCGCAGTTCGCGCATGAGCGGGTGGACGGCGGCAAGATGCGCGGCGTCGCGCTCGAATCGCTGCAGGATGGGCAGCCGCAAGTGCGCCAGACGCTCGACCGCGCGAGTCACTTCCTCACGCTCGTCTCGCTGCTCACCGCCTTGCTGGCGGCCGTGGCGATTGCAATGGCCGCGCATCGGTATATGCGCCGGCATCTGGACGGCTGCGCGGCGATGCGTTGCCTCGGCGTCAGTCAGTCGACGCTGCGTGCGCTCTTCACGCTTGAATTCGTCGGACTCGGTTTGATTGGCGGCGCGCTGGGCGTGGCGCTCGGTTACCTCGGGCATCTCGCGCTGCTCACGTGGCTCGGCAGTCTGATCGACGTGGTGCTGCCGTATCCGACGGTATGGCCGGCACTCGAAGGCATCGCGGCCGGTCTCGTGCTGCTCCTGGGCTTCGCGTTGCCGCCGCTGTTGCCGCTCACGCGCGTGCCGCCGGTGCGCGTGCTGCGCCGCGAATGGGGCGAAGCGGGACGCACGGCGTGGGCGGCCTACGCGCTAGGCATCGCGCTGTTCGCCGCGCTGCTGATCATCGCGGCGGGCGAGTTGAAGCTCGGCGGGATCGTCGCGGGCGGCTTCGCGGGCGGGATGCTGGTGTTCGCGTGCATCGCGCGGCTCGCGCTATGGGGCGCGGCGCGCGTCGTGCGCAGCGAGCGCGTGAATGCGAGCATCGGCTGGCGTTATGCGCTGGCGTCGCTCGAACGGCGCAGCAGCGCGAGCGCATTGCAGATCACCGCGCTCGGCATCGGCCTGATGTGTCTGTTGCTGATCGCGATGACGCGCAACGACCTCGTGGCCGGCTGGCGTAAATCGACGCCGCCCGATGCGCCGAACGAATTCATCATCGACATTCAGCCCGACCAGCGCGACGCCGTCACGCAATATCTGAGCACGCATGGCGTGCCCGGTACGGTGCTCGCGCCGATGGTGCGCGGACGGCTGACCGCGATCAACGGTAAGCCGGTCAATCCGGACGCGTTCAAGGGCGACGACGCCAAGCGTCTCGTGGATCGCGAATTCAATCTGTCGTACACGACCGAGCTACCCGACGACAACCGTCTCGCCGCCGGCACCTGGTACGGCGACAAGAAAACGCCGCAGATTTCGATCGAGCAGGGGCTCGCCAAGCTGATCAACGTGAAACCCGGCGACATGCTGCGTTTCGACGTGACCGGCTTGCAAATCGACGCGCCGGTCACGAGTGTGCGCAAGCTCGACTGGGGTTCGTTCAAGGTCAACTTTTTCGTGCTGATGCCGCCCGCGGCTTTGCAGGATTTCCCGGCGACGTTCATCACGAGCTTCCATTTGCCGCAGGAGAAACAGTCGACCATCGACGGCCTGATCTCCACTTATCCGAACCTCACCGCCATCGACACCGGGCCGATTCTCGCGCAGGTGCAGCGCGTCTTGCAGCAGGTGATCGGCGCGGTGCAGTTCCTGTTCGCGTTCACGCTCGCGGCGGGCGTGCTCGTGCTGTACGCGGCTCTTGCCGGCACGCGCGATGAGCGTATGCGGGAATCCGCGCTGCTGCGCGCGCTGGGCGCGTCGCATCGACAGGTGCGGGCGGTGCAGATCGCCGAGTTCGTCGCGGTGGGCGCGCTGGCGGGTCTGATGGCGGCGGCCGGTGCGCAGGCCATCGGCTACGTGCTGGCGACGCGCGTCTTCGAGTTCTATCTGAGTTTCAATCCCTGGTTGTTGCCGGCAGGCATTGCCGCCGGCATCGCGTGTGCCGGCGTGGGCGGCTGGCTGAGCTTGCGGCATGTGCTGGCGCGGCCGGCGTTGCAATCGCTGCGGGACGCGTGATTTTTCTTATCGGTTAGTGAGCAGGTATGAGTGATTTGAACGACGAAGTGTCCGCGGCGCAGCCGACGGCCTTCGAACTGGTGGGCGGCGAAGCGCGTGTGCGTGAACTGGTCGACCGCTTTTACGACCTGATGGATCTCGAAGCGGATTTCGCCGGAATCCGCGCGTTGCATCCGGAATCGCTCGACGGTTCACGCGACAAGTTCTTCTGGTTTTTGTGCGGCTGGATGGGCGGCCCCGATCACTACATCAGCCGCTTCGGTCATCCGCGTTTGCGCGCGCGGCATTTGCCGTTCGCGATCGCCTCCAGCGAGCGCGATCAGTGGCTCAGGTGCATGGCGTGGGCGATGGAAGACGTCGGTCTTGCCGAGCCGCTGAGGGAGCGCCTGCTCGGCTCGTTCTTCGAAACGGCTGACTGGATGCGCAACCGGAATGGCTAACGGGTTGGGGTTGGGCTCGACACCCGGCGCGGCAACTGCGGATTACGCCGACATGCCTCAGGAAGCACGCGAAGTCCTAGACTGCTGGTTCGGCGTACCGGGCGCGCCGGAGTTCGGCACGGAGCGCAAAATCTGGTTTTCACGCAATGCCGCTTTCGACACGATGCTGCGGGAACGCTTCGGTACCCTGATCGATGCGGCCCGCGAGTCCGCGCTCGACAACTGGACGCAAACACCGCTCGGCGCGCTGGCGCTCGTCGTCGTGCTGGATCAGTTCTCGCGCAATTGTCACCGTAACACGGCGCGCGCGTTCGCCGCCGACCAGAAAGCCTTGCTCACCGCGCAGCAGATGATCGCCAGTGGGGCCGACCGCCGGCTGCCTACGGTGCATCATCGCGCGTTCGCCTATCTGCCGTTCGAGCACGACGAGACGCTCGCAAGTCAGCGCGAGTCGCTGCGTCTGTTCAAGCAGTTGAACGCGGAGCGGGGCGGCAAGTCGTATTACCGGTCCGCGGTGCGGCACGCGGAAATCATCGAGCGTTTCGGACGCTTTCCGCATCGCAATGCGCCGCTCGGGCGTCCATCGACGGCGGAAGAAAGCGCCTTCCTGCGCACACCCGGTTCATCGTTCTAGGCCCACAGGCACTCGCCGCTCGGCTGACGCGCACGCGGCGCGTAGCGAGCAGGAAAGCGAGACCTAGCGCCCGCCGGATACATCGAGCAGCGCACCCGTCACATACGAAGCAGCGTCGCTCAACAACCAGACGATCGTTTCCGCCACTTCGTCGGCCGTGCCGGGGCGGCCGAGCGGTGTGGTCGCGCCGAGTTGCGCGGCGCGCTCGGGCTTGCCGCCGCTCGCGTGGATCTCGGTGTCGATCAAGCCAGGGCGCACCGCGTTCACGCGCACGCCTCGCGGGCCGAGTTCCTTGGCGAGGCCGAGCGTCATCGTATCGACGGCGCCTTTCGAGCCGGCGTAGTCGACATATTCGTTCGGCGAACCAAGACGCGACGCCGCCGACGACACGTTGACGATCACGCCGCCCGCGCCGCCGCGATCGGTCGACATGCGCCGCGCGGCTTCGCGCGCGCACAGATACGCGCCCAGCACGTTCACGTCGAACATGCGCTTCAGGCGCACGAGGTCCATGTCGGCGAGTTGGCTCGACGGCGCGACGATCCCGGCGTTATTGACGAGCGCATCGAGCCGGCCGAATTTCTGTTGAAGCGCGTCGAACATCGCCAGCACGTCGGCTTCATTCGCAACATCGCCCGCAATCGTCACCGCTCGGCCACCGGCGCGTTCGACTTCGGCGGCGGTGTCCTGTGCCGCGGCGAGATTTTGCGCGTAATTCACGCCGACCGACCAGCCGCGCGCACCCAGCAAACGCGCGGTCGCGCGGCCAATGCCGCGGCTGCCACCGGTGATCAGAACAGCTTTCGTCATCGCAACCTCAACGTTAGGGGAAACTCAGACCGCGTCGCGCTTGATCGCCCACTTGTCGCTGACGGGCGGCTGGTAGCGTTGCAGCTTGCCGATCAACCCGGCGGGATCGGCGTCGATCTGCAGGATGTCGAAATAGGTCTGGCGCATGAAGCCTTCGTCGACCGTGTGCTGAAGCAGATTGATCAACGGATCGTAGAAGCCGTCGATATTCAGCAGCGCCACCGCTTTCTGGTGGTAGCCGAGTTGCGCCCACGTGTAGACCTCGAACAGCTCTTCGAGCGTGCCCGCGCCGCCAGGCATCGCGACGAACGCGTCGGACAGGTCGGCCATCATCTTCTTGCGATGATGCATATCGGGCACGACATGCAGTTCAGTCAGGCCGTTATGGCCGACTTCCTTGTTGACCAGCAGCTCGGGAATCACGCCGATCGCGCGGCCGCCTTCGGCCATCACCGTGTCGGCGATCACACCCATCAGACCGACCTTGCCGCCGCCGTACACCAGTGCGAGATCGGCTTGCACCAGCGCGCGGCCAAAGGCGCGCGCCGCTTCCGCATACAACGGTTTGGCTCCGTTGGAGGAGCCGCAATACACACACACCGACTTCATGCTCAAACGTCCTTCGGTTCGTTGCGGGGCGCGGCGCCTTCCTTGGGCGGCAGGTAGTCGTAAAACTCGCGCTTGGGCAGCTTGCCCGACACGAGGTCGTCGAAAATCTGCCGCGAGCGGCCGCGCAGATAAGGCGCCATCAGCGACACGATCTGCACGCTCACCTGATGCAGCTCCGCGCGCATCGCTTCCTGCTCGTTGTATTTGCGCGGGTTCATCACGAACTGGTACGAGAGCCAGTACGTGCCGATCACGCCGACGTTGGTGGCGATCACGTGCAGCTCTTCCGGCGTGACGACCATTTCGCCGTCGGCGACGAGCTGTTCGCAGAACTGGCTCGCAAACCGCACCTTGTGGCTGATGATCTGCTTGAAATGCGTTTCGAGCGTGCGATTGCGCGCCAGCAGATCGTTCAGGTCACGATACAGGAAACGATAGCGCCACGTGAAATCGACCATGTACTGCAGATACGACCACATTTCGTCGATGGTCGCGCGATGGTCGTCGGGAAAACGCAGACGCTTTTCGATCTCCTGCTCGAACTGGCTGAAGATGCTGTTGATGATGTCGTCTTTGTTGCGGAAGTGGTAGTACAGGTTGCCTGGACTGATTTCCATTTCCTCGGCGATCGTCGTCGTCGTGACGTTCGGCTCGCCGATTTCGTTGAACAGCTTCAACGACAGTTCGAGAATCCGTTCGCGCGTGCGGCGGGGAGGTTTGGCTTCCATGTCGTCCGGCCCTGGTTACGCCGGGCTGGGGCACACGGCGGCGTGCCGCTCTTTGCGTGATCCACCCGGACGCGGTTGGTATATGAGCGCCCCCAACCTGTCGCAGTTCGACAGGCCTCCGCGAGGGCAATTCCCCAAGCCCCAAAGGGGACTTCCTTCGGAACGGGGACTTCCTGCGGAGCGGAAAACTTGGGGCGGCCCAGCGTTTTCCTGTGAGACTGTCGGACGATTATAAACCGAGCGTTCTTATACCAAGCGGATAGTCAGGATTTTCATTGCTCAAGGCGGTTTCGCGCGCCGTTCGGCGGCGGCGCGAGCGCGTTAAAACGCGGTGACGGCAGGCGTCACAGCCATGCCTTGACCCAATGCACGACCAGTGGCCCGACGATCAGCAGCCACGTCATCAGGCACATGCCGAGCGCGACCATCACGGCCGCGCTGCCGAGATCCTTCGCGCGGCGCGAGAGTTCATGGCGTTCGAGCGAAATCCGGTCGATGGCCGCTTCCACGCTCGAATTCAGCAACTCGACGATCAGCACCAGCAGCACGGAACCGAGCAGCAATACGCGCGACACCGGCTCGACCGGCACCAGCACGCCGCAGGGAATCAGGATCGCGGCGAGCGTGAGCTCCTGGCGAAAGGCGCTTTCCTCGCGAATCGCCACGCGAAACCCGGCGAGCGAATTTTTCATCGCGTGCCAGGCGCGCGTGAGGCCGCGATTGCCTTTGTAGGGATTGAAAGGCAGCGGCGCGAGTGGATCGTCGGGACTGAGCGGTTCGTTCTGCGTGTCGGATTGCGTGCCGTTCTGTCGCGTGCCGTTCGCGGCACTCGCTCCGTTCATGCCGTTCAAACCATGCGCGTGATCTGCATGATTCGGCGTGCCTGGCTCGCTCACGTCGTCGAAGGGTTCGATGCTCGCGTTGTCGTTCTCGGCATCGACGGCACGCAGCGCGCCGTTCGGCGCGCGCCCCACGGTGGATGGTCTGGTTCGCATGGACAACTCGGCACGCCGCGTCACGCGGCGGCGCTTTCCTCGCGATATGAAGCGCGCGGCAGCGGCTTCAGATGCGCGGCGAATTGCTCGGAGGCCGCCGCCCATGAAAAGCGTTCGGCCCACGCGCGCGCGTGGTTGCGATCGATCTTCAGCGCTTCGAGGCAGGCTTCACGCAGGTCTTCGTGCATCGCACCCGCGCCGCCGTCGCCGAGGACGTCGATCGGACCGGTGACGGGATACGCCGCGACCGGCGTGCCGCATGCGAGCGCTTCGAGCAGCACGAGCCCGAACGTATCGGTGCGGCTCGGGAACACGAAGACGTCCGCCGCCGCATAGACCTTCGCCAGCTCGGCCTGCGTCAGCACGCCCAGGTAATTCGCTTGCGGATAGCGCGACTTCAGTTCGGCGAGCGCCGGACCTTCACCGGCAACCCACTTCGAACCCGGCAGATCGAGCTTCAGAAACGCCTCGACGTTCTTCTCGACTGCCACACGTCCCACGTACAGAAAGATCGGCCGTGCGCTGTTGAGCACCTTCGAGTCCATCTGGTGAAAGATGTCCAGGTCGACGCCGCGCGTCCACAGCACGACGTTGGTGAAGCCGAATTTTTCGAGGTCGCTCTTGACGACCGGCGTGGGCGCCATCACAGCCAGCGACGGCTTGTGAAACCAGTGCAGGAACTTGTAGGTCGCGGCGAGCGGAATGCCGAAGCGCGCCTGCACGTACTCCGGAAAACGCGTGTGATAAGCGGTGGTGAACGGCAGCTTGTGCTGGATTGCGTAGGCGCGCGCGGCCATGCCGAGCGGACCTTCGGTGGCGATGTGCAACGCGTCGGGCGAGAAGGCATCGATACGCTCGCGCAGCTTGCGGCGCGGCAGCAGCGAGAGGCGGATCTCAGGATAAGTCGGGCAAGGGATCGTTTTGAATTCGAGCGGCGTCAGCAGATCGACGTGATGGCCGAGCGCGCTGAGTTCGCGCGTGGTGTTTTTCAGCGTGCGCACGACGCCGTTGACCTGCGGTTCCCATGCGTCGGTGACGATCATGATCTTCATCGGTTTTGGCCCAATAGAAGTTAAGAGGGACTACGCGGTCGCCCGGGCCTTTTGCACGCCCACTTCCGGGGAGCGCATCACGGTCCAGTAGATCACCTTCAGTTCGCCTTCATAGGTTTCGACGAGTGCCGACAGGCTTTCCACCCAGTCGCCGTCGTTGCAATACAGGACGCCGTCGATATCGCGTATCTCGGCTTTGTGGATGTGCCCGCAGACCACGCCGTCGCAGCCGCGGCGGCGTGCTTCGTCGGTCATCACGCGTTCGAACGAGGAGATGAAATTCACCGCGTTCTTCACCTGATGCTTCAGGTACTGCGACAGCGACCAGTACGGAAAACCGAGCCGGCTGCGGATCCGGTTGAACCAGCGGTTCAGGATCAGGATCATGGTGTAGAGCGTGTCGCCGAGATAGGCGAGCCACTTGGCGTGCTGGATCACACCGTCGAACAGATCGCCGTGCACGATCCACAGACGCTTGCCGGCGAGCGTGGTGTGAAACGCCTCGCCGCGCACGTGGATGTCGCCGAACGCGAGGTCGCAGAACTGGCGTGCGGCTTCGTCGTGATTGCCGGGCACGTAGATCACTTGCGTGCCTTTGCGCGCCTTGCGCAGCACCTTCTGCACGACGTCGTTGTGGGCCTGCGGCCAGTACCAACCTTTCTTCAACTGCCAGCCGTCGATGATGTCGCCCACGAGGTACAGATACTCCGACTCGTTGTGGCGCAGAAAATCGAGCAGATAGGGCGCCTGGCAGCCGCTCGAACCGAGATGGATGTCGGACAGCCAGATGGTGCGGTAACGGTGCGGCTCGGCGTGATCGTCGTCGTGATGACTGGCGTTGGCGTCGAGCGGCAGTGGCGGCACGGGCAGCGGCAAGCCGTGACTATGGTTGGGTTCCGGGCGGAACGCGACAGGGTCGACGCTCGGGCCGGTCTGGCGGAACAGGGAAGTCGCGGACGTTTTGGGGTCCATGGCTCACGCGTCGAGTTGCGGTGCCCGTATTGGGCCAAGTGTGCGTGACTGTGCCGTGACAGTCATGAGAAGTTCTTATTACTGCGCGGCGGGGAGGTGGGGCGGTGAAGGTGACGGGCGGAGGATCAGAATATAGACGGCCGTGATGGGCACGGCTCGCGCGGCGTCGCGGTGGGCTCGACGGGCGCGCGAAGTCATGGACTGGTCAGCTCGGCGGCGACTGGCGTGGCTCGCGTAGTGTGGCAACGACCCGACAGGAGAGCGAAATAATTGTCCGGCCGGCACGGTCGCGCTCGGCATGGCGCGCCGGGAAATAGCGGCCCAACAGATAAGCGAAATATCGACCGGGTAGCTCGAGGCGGATCAGCGCGAGACGCTGACGATCCGTGTGCCCGCGAGGCGGTCGTGCAGGAACTGACGCTGCGGATCGAAGCGGCCGGTGGCCGCCCACAGCACGAACCAGATGCCGGCGATCAGCAGCGTCTGCGGCAGCTTGAGTCCGAGCAGCGGATGCAGCGCGAGCGGCGGCAGGAACCATAGCCACGCGAGCACGTAGCGGGCGACCGCGCGGCCGGTGGAGAGCGGCTTGCCGTCTGCGGCGACCACGCGCAGACGCCAGGTTTTCATCGGCAGGGTCTGGCCGCTGTGGGTCCAGAACCAGACGAAATACACGCCGACCACGAGGCCGATCCAGGTTGCCAGCAGGTTGTGATGAGTCAGACCATTGCGTTGCTGCGTCAGCGTGCTGAACAGGTAGCCGGCGATGAACACCACGCCGAACAGGATCACCGCTTCATAGAGCAGCGCCGCGAGGCGCCGCCGGACGGTGGGTGCGTTGCCGTTGGTATCGGCGGTCAATGCTGAGGACTCGAGCGGTTGGGACACGGCGCGGCTAGGCTCAGGAGCCGTTGAAGATCGACGGCGCTTCAGCCGGCGAAACCGGCAGCGGCGTAGCGGGCACGAAACTGCCGGCGGCGGGAATCGGCGGCGCGGCGACCGGGCTCGGCAACGACGCCGCGGCTGCCGCGCTCGCCGCTGCAGCGCCGCTTGCGCCATGCTCACGCGCATTGACCAGGCGATCGAGCCCCTTGATTTCGCTGCGGCCCGAGGGCGGCGCGCTGACCACGCTGGGGCGCCGCTTACGCTCGCTGGCGGCGAGCCGTTCCTTCTGTTCTTCGGGCAGCTGCTGATACGCCTTCCACGCGTTCTGACGGGTTTCGCGCGGCAATTCCTTCGACACCTGGTAATTTTCACGCGCGACGCGCCGCTGATCGGGCGTCATACGGGTCCATTCAGTCATGCGCTCATGCAGGCGTTTTTGCGCATCGGCCGACATCTTCGGGTAACGTGACGCGATCTTCAGCCATTTGCGTTTACGTTCGTCGCTGAAGGAATCCCATTGGGCTTCAAACGGCGCGAGCGCGATATGCTCGGCCGACGTCAGGCGCGACCATGCCATCGGACTGTTGCTGCCGGGCAGGCTGGGCAATTCGACGGCGAGCGTCGGCGCGGGCGCCTTGGCGGTCGCGTTGGCGCCCGCGACAGGCGCGCTGACGGGCGACGGGCTCGGATAAAAGCGCGGATAAGTCGCGGCAAACGACACCAGGGCCGCGATCGTGCATCCGAAGACAACGGCCAGGCCGCGCTTGTAACTCACCCGAAGAATCTCCCGCTCAGTGGGCGCGTGAAAGGTACGCGTTGAAACCGTGGTCGAGATAGGCATTGAGCGGCAGGTCGTCGCTTAGCATGGCGGCATCGATATCGGCGAGTTCGGCGGTGCGTTGCTGGTCTTCCCAGTAGGCAATGCCCACGAGGCTGACGACCAGCGCGGCGAGCGGCCACGCGAGCGCAAAGCGGCGCAGCGGCGAACGGCGGCGCTGCGGCAGTTCGACCGGCGGCATGCCGGAGGCCATGCCCGCGCCGGCGAGGGCCGGCACGAACACCGGCGCGCTCACGGTTTCGGGCTTCTTGCGGGCGAGCGCGGCACGGCGCGCCGCGGCGAGTCGATCGACGGTGGCGGGCGCAATGCTGGCGGCGTTTTCGTCGAGCGCGCGGCGCACCTGGCGGGCGAACTCGAGTTCTTTAGTTTCGAGGGAGCTCATAGCGTGATTCCTTTGGCCTTGAGCGCTTGCGCCAGCGTGTGGGTGGCCCGCGAGCAGTGCGTTTTCACACTGCCTTCGGAGCAGCCCATTGCGGCGGCAGTCTCGGCGACATCCATATCTTCCCAATAACGCATGAGAAACGCCTCCCGTTGACGTGCCGGTAACTTTTGGATCTCGTCGTCGATTAACTGCAGAACCTGTTCGCGTTCGAGTTTCTGTTCGTTGCTCTCGGAACCCGCCGAGCCTTGCTGGGCCTCGAAGGTTTCGAGGGGGTCGAAATCCTCGTCGTCGGCGTTGCCAAGCGACGAAAAAAGACTCACCCAAGTATTGCGCACTTTCGCACGACGGAAATAGTCGTGCATCGCATTCTGCAGAATACGCTGAAACAGCAGCGGAAGTTCGGCGGCCGGACGGTCGCCGTATTTTTCGGCGAGCTTGATCATCGCGTCCTGCACGATATCCAGCGAGGCGTCGTCGTCCCGCACGGCGTAGACCGTCTGCTTGAATGCGCGCCTTTCGACGCCCGCCAGAAAATCGGCGAGTTCCTTGTCTGATGCCATCCGTTGGGGGTCGGCGCAGCGAGCGTGCGCGTAATCGGTCGAAAAATGTCGTAAAACTCGCGGATGCTAACAAACTTTTGCGCCGCTGGGGCGAAACGTGATTCACCTTGCATCTCTATAACAGGCTTTCGGTCATTTTCGAGATTCGGCGGAAGGCGCCAAGGCAATATTTGCTTGACCGCGCGGGCGTCTGCAGATATCGTCGCTGGTTCGCAACATAAGTGACTTGTCTCAATTGAGGTGTGGCCCAAGAAGCTCACCTGTCAACTGGACGCGCCGCTTGAACCCGAGCCACAAGCCCGGCAGAGAGCACCCGATCAAATTTTTGCCGAAATTTCGAAAGGTGAATTAATGAATATGCCCAGCGCGGAATTCTCCACGTCGGATACGACTCCCCATCCCGAAGCTGACTCTATCGGCGCCACCGTGCTCATGAAGGCACTGGCCGACGAAGACGTCGAGTTTGTGTGGGGCTATCCCGGCGGCTCGGTACTCTACATTTACGACGAGCTGTACAAGCAGGACAAGTTCCAGCATATCCTCGTGCGCCACGAGCAGGCCGCTGTCCACGCCGCCGACGCTTACTCGCGTTCCACCGGCAAGGTCGGTGTGTGCCTCGTGACCTCCGGCCCCGGCGTCACCAATGCGGTGACCGGCATCGCCACCGCCTACATGGATTCGATCCCGATGGTGGTGATCAGCGGCCAGGTGCCGACTGCCGCGATCGGCCAGGATGCGTTCCAGGAGTGCGACACGGTCGGCATCACGCGTCCTTGCGTGAAGCACAACTTCCTCGTGAAGGACGTGCGCGACCTCGCCGCCACCGTCAAGAAAGCCTTCTATATCGCCCGTACCGGCCGTCCTGGCCCGGTGCTGATCGACATTCCGAAAGACGTGTCGAAAGCGCCTTGCCAGTACGAACCGCTCAAGACTGTTTCGCTGCGCTCGTACAACCCGGTCACGAAGGGCCACTCCGGCCAGATCCGCAAGGCCGTGGCGTTGCTGTTGTCGGCCAAGCGTCCGTACATCTATACCGGCGGCGGCATCATTCTCGCGGACGCCTCGCGTGAACTGAACCAGTTCGCCGATCTGCTCGGCTATCCCGTCACCAACACGTTGATGGGTCTGGGCGGCTACCGCGCGAGCGACAAGAAATTCCTCGGCATGCTCGGCATGCACGGCACGTACGAAGCCAACATGGCGATGCAGCACTGCGACGTGCTGATCGCGATCGGCGCGCGTTTCGACGACCGTGTGATCGGCGACCCGGCGCACTTCTCGTCGCGTCCGCGCAAGATCATCCATATCGACATCGATCCTTCCTCCATCTCCAAGCGCGTCAAGGTCGACATTCCGATCGTCGGCGACGTGAAGGAAGTGCTGAAGGAGTTGATCGAGCAGCTGCAAACGGCCGAACATGGCCCGGACACCGCGGCGCTCGCCGACTGGTGGAAGGACATCGAAGCCTGGCGCGCGAAAGACTGCCTCAAGTTCGACCGCAAGAGCGAGATCATCAAGCCGCAGTACGTGGTGGAAAAGGCGTGGGAACTGACCGACGGCAATGCCTTCGTGTGTTCCGACGTCGGCCAGCACCAGATGTGGGCGGCGCAGTTCTATCGCTTCAACAAGCCGCGCCGCTGGATCAACTCCGGTGGTCTCGGCACGATGGGCTTCGGCCTGCCGGCGGCGATGGGCGTGAAGATGGCGCACCCGGACGACGACGTGCTCTGTATCACGGGCGAAGGCTCGATCCAGATGTGTATCCAGGAGCTCTCCACCTGCAAGCAGTACGAGACTCCGGTGAAGATCATTTCGCTGAACAACCGCTATCTGGGCATGGTGCGCCAGTGGCAGCAGATCGAATACAGCAAGCGCTATTCGCATTCGTACATGGATGCGCTGCCGGATTTCGTGAAGCTCGCCGAAGCATACGGCCACGTCGGCATGCGTATCGAACGCACGGCCGATGTCGAGCCGGCGCTCAAGGAAGCGCTGCGTCTGAAAGATCGCACGGTGTTTCTCGATTTCCAGACCGATCCGACCGAAAACGTCTGGCCGATGGTTCAGGCCGGCAAGGGCATCACCGAGATGCTCATGGGTTCGGAAGATCTATAACGACGGAATTTGCGTCGGCTTCGTCATGCGCGCCTTCATGAAAGGCGAGGGCGGACGAAGCGGCGCGACTCCGCTCGCAGACATCGACAAAACATCTGGAAGAAGCGAATCATGAGACACATCATTTCCGTCCTGCTGGAAAACGAACCGGGCGCGTTATCACGCGTGGTTGGTCTGTTCTCGGCACGCGGCTACAACATTGAAACCTTGACGGTGGCTCCGACCGAAGACCGTTCGCTGTCGCGCATGACCATCGTCTCCATTGGCTCGGACGACGTGATCGAACAGATCACGAAGCATCTGAACCGCCTGATCGAGGTGGTGAAAGTGGTCGACCTTACCGAGGGCGCCCACATCGAGCGCGAGCTGATGTTGATCAAGGTGAGGGCGGTCGGCAAGGAACGTGAGGAGATGAAGCGGATGTCGGATATTTTCCGCGGCCGCATCATCGACGTCACTGAAAAGACCTACACGATCGAACTGACGGGCGCGAGCGACAAGCTCGACGCCTTTATCGAAGGGCTCGACGCCACGGCGATTCTCGAAACGGTCCGCACGGGCAGCTCGGGGATCGGTCGCGGCGAGCGCATTCTGAAGGTGTGACGCGCGAGCGTTCAACCGTCTCGATCCAGGCCGGGCCGTGCCTGCACCAACCCGGCCACGCAACACACTATTTGCAGCATTTGAATTTCACTGAATCATCGAATTTAGCCAAGGAACCGACATGAAAGTTTTCTACGACAAGGACGCTGACCTCTCCCTCATCAAGGGCAAGCAAGTCACCATCATCGGCTATGGCTCGCAAGGCCATGCGCACGCGCTGAACCTGAAGGAAAGCGGCGTGAACATCACGGTCGGTCTGCGCAAGGGCGGCGCATCGTGGAGCAAGGCTGAGAACGCCGGCCTGCAAGTCAAGGAAGTGGCGGAAGCCGTCAAGGGCGCGGACGTCGTCATGATGCTGCTGCCGGACGAACAGATCGCCGAAGTCTATGCGAAGGAAGTGCACGCCAACGCCAAGCAAGGCGCGGCGCTGGCATTCGCACACGGCTTCAACGTTCACTACGGCCAAGTGATTCCGCGTGCCGACCTCGACGTGATCATGATCGCGCCGAAGGCACCGGGCCACACGGTTCGCGGCACCTACACGCAAGGTGGCGGCGTGCCGCACCTGATCGCCGTCGCGCAGGACAAGTCGGGCGCAGCACGTGACATCGCACTGTCGTACGCGGCAGCGAACGGCGGCGGCCGTGCCGGCATCATCGAAACGAACTTCCGCGAAGAAACGGAAACCGACCTGTTCGGCGAACAAGCCGTGCTGTGCGGCGGTACGGTCGACCTGATCAAGGCCGGCTTCGAAACGCTGGTGGAAGCGGGCTACGCGCCGGAAATGGCGTACTTCGAATGCCTGCACGAACTGAAGCTGATCGTCGACCTGATCTACGAAGGCGGCATCGCGAACATGAACTACTCGATCTCGAACAACGCCGAATACGGCGAGTACGTGACGGGTCCGCGTATCGTGACGGCTGAAACGAAGAAGGCGATGAAGGCCGTGCTGACCGACATTCAGACAGGCGAGTACGCAAAGAGCTTCATCATCGAAAACAAGGCTGGCGCACCGACGCTGCAATCGCGCCGCCGTTTGACGTCCGAGCACCAGATCGAACAGGTCGGTGCGAAGCTGCGCGCGATGATGCCGTGGATCGCGAAGAACAAGCTGGTCGACCAGTCGAAGAACTAAGCTGGTTCTAGCTGTTGTCCGGCGCGGCGCCGTGCCGCAATAGCCGGACAGATCAAAAAGCCGTCCAAGGGTGCTGAACCCTGGGCGGCTTTTGCTATCCTACGGTTTTACGTGCGACACGCACGCTCGTGTCCGTCAGCCCCACGTTACGGGGCATCGACTAGAGGGTTATTGAGGAAGGTCTCGACTGGACTCACCATGCCCTCCGCAGGCGGCTCCCTTGTGAGCCGCACTTTAAGCAGTAGATGTGTCCTTAGGGGCACACCTTAGTAGTGAACACGGGACACGGTGCATTCCGCCGTCAACCGTATTGCATTGACCTGATTACCGTCAGGTCCCGCCCAGTCAGCGGCTTCATCTCCGCCGACAGGGCGGGGTGATGTTTGCAATTCCTGCGCCTCAGGGCAACGGAGTCGCTAAACGATACGAGCGAAAAGCTCGGTGTGTCATTGTTCGGCCTCGCTGGCTGCATTGGCGAGGGTAGTGAACCTGCTGTACGACCAGCAGTAGCCTAGGAAGACATGTGTCACTGGCAACGGTGGGGTGTGAAGCTCTTCTAACAATGTACCCCCCGGAAGTTCGGGCGGATGGTGGTTGCGAGATGACCATCCGGAGACTCCCAGCAGCAACGGGGTTGAGGGGCTAGGCTGGCTGATATGGTTAATGCAAATGAACTGCTGATAAACCTCGTAAGTAGGACGGTGCCAAAGCTGCTGACAGGCATCAACCAAACAGGTGTGCGGTCGGATAACCCGCTGTAAATTCGGGTTACGTCGTCATCGGACCGCCGGGGAATAGGCAGAACCTAAGTCAGTCGTGTGACATGCCGGGAACGTGGTAAGCCTGTATGGTTGCCGGTCGTAGTTTGACTGGCAGGCGAACCGTGAGGGACGCTGTTGATTGTGCAGGTATGGGATGACGGAGAAAGCGAAAGCCGGTCTGTAATGGGTCGGATAGGGGTTGGAACATTACCCCACGCGAAAGCGGGCAGACTTCCGTCTGGTCTACCGTCGCAAGATGGCTGACTAACCCTTAGCTGGAAGATGATTGCTGTCGGGCTTCTGGACCGTCAGCATATGTTTTTAACCCCCTTGCGGGAGCAGATCGCTCCCGCAAGGGGCGATCTGTTCTTCGCTCGGGATTCACTTCTTCGAGTAGGAGAGCAGCATGAGAGTATCTGTCCGAAAGGACGGATCTGCGCTTTCCCACGCGCCGGACAACTGGTACGCCGTAGATTGGCGGCGGGTTGAACGGAACGTGAGAGGGATGCAGATTCGAATTGCGAAGGCGACGCGGGAAGGCAACTGGCGCAGGGGGAGAGCCCTGCAACGGATGTTGACCCGCACGTTGTCCGCAAAGCTGTATGCGGTACGACGTGTTACGCAGAATCAGGGTGCGCGAACGGCTGGAGTCGATCGCGAACTTTGGGACTCGCCTGAGAGCCGATGGCTTGCTGTCGGCAGGTTGAAGCGGCGTGGATATAAGCCTCTGCCTTTACGGAGAGTCTTTATCCCCAAGGCCAATGGAAAGGAGCGCCCTCTGGGCATTCCGACCATGCGGGACAGGGCGATGCAAGCCTTGTATCTGCTGGCCTTGGAGCCGGTGTCGGAATCGACGAGCGACCCGAACTCTTATGGGTTCAGGTTAAACCGCTCGACGGCTGACGCCATGTCACAGATATTCGTCGCCATGTCCCAGAAGGGCTCAGCCCGTTGGGTGCTGGAGGCGGATATCAAGGGATGCTTCGACCATATTAGCCATAACTGGTTGGAGACCCATGTCCTGATGGACAAGGAAATCCTCCGGAAATGGCTGAAAGCTGGCCTGATTTACAAGGGGCAGCTTCAGGCGACAGAGGCCGGTACGCCGCAAGGAGGGATCATTTCTCCGACGCTGGCGAATGTGACGCTGAACGGGCTGGAGCGAGAACTGCTAGCGCACCTTAGTGCGAAGTTTGGGATCGCAAAAGCCAACAAGCTTAAAGTCAATGTGGTGCGGTACGCGGACGACTTCGTGATCACCGGTGACTCGCAAGAGTTGCTGGAGCAGGAAGTTCGACCTTGGGTGGAAACATTCCTTGCCGTTCGAGGTCTGCAACTGTCCGAGGAGAAAACGCGGATCACACACATTGACCAAGGCTTCGATTTCCTGGGGTGGAATTTCCGTAAGTACTCGGGGACGCTACTCATCAAGCCGAGCAAGAAGAACGTGAAAACGTTCTATCGCAAGGTGGCGGATACGATCAGCGGTCATAAGACGGTAAAGCAGGAGAATCTGATTCGACTGCTGAACCCGATGCTACGGGGCTGGGCGCAGTATCACAGTCCTGTGGTCGCCAAAGAGGCATACAGCCGCATGGAGTCTTTGATTTTCCGAAGGCTTTGGCGGTGGTCGAAGAGGCGGCACCTGAACAAGAGCGCCGAATGGGTGAAGAAGAAATACTTTCACTCGGAGGGCAATCGACACTGGGTGTTCGCTGTTCCTGTAGCTCGTGACGACGGTGGTAAGGGGTTGCTTAGCCTGTACCAGATCAGCGGTACGGAAATTAAGCGACACAGAAAGGTCAAAGGAGCATTCAATCCCTTTGATCCTGAGTGGGAGCAGTACGGCGAACAGTTGCGACAGGCGCGCATGGAACACTCAATGCGTTATCGGAAGCAATGGGTTTCGCTGTATATGTCGCAAGACGGGCTTTGCTCGCATTGTGGCTGTGCCCTGACAAAGGAGACCGGCTGGCATGACCATCATCTAGAGTATCGGATGCACGGTGGCACTGACGCTCTCTCGAACAGGGTTCTGCTTCACCCGCACTGCCATCAGCAGGTGCACGCAGGTAAAATTGCGGTAACTAAGCCGGCCCGGTCCTAAGACCGGGCTTTGTTTGTAGATTTGAGCCGTATGCGGGGAAACTCGCACGTACGGTTCTTAGGGGGCCCTTCTTCCGCGAGGAAGGGGGGCTACCCTCCAAAAACACAGAAGCCATTCATGAATTACCCTCATCCGATCATCGCGCGAGAAGGCTGGCCGTTCATCGCCATCGCGGCCGTCGTTGCACTCCTGGTTCACTTCATCGCGGGGTTCGGCTTTTCATGGCTGTTCTGGCTCCTCCTGATCTTCGTCGTGCAGTTCTTCCGCGATCCGGCGCGCCCGATCCCCACGCAGGCGAATGCCGTGCTGTGCCCGGCCGACGGCCGTATCGTCGCGGTCGAGACCGCGCATGATCCGTATGCCAACCGTGAAGCGCTGAAGATCAGCGTGTTCATGAACGTCTTCAACGTCCACTCGCAACGTTCGCCGGTGGATGGCGCGATCTCCAAGGTCGAATATTTCCCGGGCGCGTATCTGAATGCCGCGGTGGACAAGGCTTCCACCGAAAACGAGCGCAATGCGGTGGTGATCGAAATGGCCGGCGGACAGACGGTGACCTCGGTGCAGATCGCCGGTTTGATCGCGCGGCGCATTCTTTGCTACGTACGGGCAGGTGAGCCGCTCACCCGTGGTCAACGGTACGGATTTATCCGCTTCGGTTCGCGCGTCGACGTGTATCTGCCGGTGGGCAGCCGTCCGCGTGTGTCGATCGGCGAGAAGGTTTCGGCGTCGTCCACGATCCTCGCTGAACTATAAAGCGGCACCAAGGAGGTTTTCCGAATGGCCGCATTCAAACCGCGTCGACCCCGTAACAGCGGACCGCTTCCGCGTCCGTTCCGCCGTAACAAGCCGATGGTGACGGAGGCGGCGGTCGACAGCCGGCGCGCCCAGCGTCAGCAGTTCCTGAGAAAGCGCGGCATTTATCTGCTGCCGAACGCCTTTACCACCGCGGCCCTGTTCTGCGGCTTCTTTGCCGTGGTGCAGGCCATGAATGTGCGCTTCGAGGTCGCGGCCATCGCGATCTTCGTGGCCATGGTGCTGGACGGCATGGATGGCCGCGTCGCCCGCATGACGCATACGCAAAGCGCGTTCGGCGAGCAGTTCGACAGCCTGTCGGACATGGTGTCGTTCGGTGTGGCGCCGGCGCTCGTGATGTACGAGTGGATTCTGAAGGACCTCGGCCGCTGGGGCTGGCTCGCGGCGTTCGTCTACTGTTCGGGCGCCGCGTTGCGTCTCGCGCGCTTCAACACGAACATCGGCGTGGTCGACAAGCGTTTCTTCCAGGGCATGCCGAGCCCGGCCGCGGCGGCGCTGATCGCCGGTTTCGTGTGGCTCGCCACCGACAACCGCGTGCCGCTCAAGCTGGTCTGGCTGCCGTGGGTTGCCTTCGTGCTGACCATCTACGCCGGCGTGACGATGGTGTCGAACGCGCCGTTCTACAGCGGCAAGGCGCTCGACGTGCGGCATCGCGTGCCGTTCGGCGTGATTCTGCTGGTAGTGGTCGCGTTCGTGCTGGTGTCCTCCGACCCGCCGCTGATGCTGTTCGGCCTGTTCGTGCTGTACGGCCTGTCCGGTTACGTGTTCTGGGGTTATCAGGCGATGCGGGGCAGGGCGAATCCGGCTCGCTCGGTGACAGGCGACAGGTAACGGTTCGCTCGCGTGCGCTGATGTGCATGACACGGGAAAACGGCGGCCATCGGGTCGCCGTTTTTCGTTTGGCGAGCCCGTTTGGCGGTGCCCCGCAACGCTCCGTAGGCAGGTCCGGCGCTAATTGCACGCCGGCGGGAATGTCGCTATAGTCCTTGGATCAATGCGTTCACGTTCCTTGTCGAACCGCGCAACGAGCCTCGACAGGCGGCGCGCCGCTGAGCGTGCCCATGCTGGAGCGTCCGCCGCGCTGATGGCCACGCTTCGGGTCACGCTGATCGTTTTACCCTCCGTCCGCCTTCTCCGTGATCGAGTGTCGCCAGCGGTGGCGCAGACAGCCGAATTCCAATATCCCATCCCTACAATTGAACGACTCCGCAGGAGACTCGACATGTCCGACAAACTGATCATATTCGACACCACGTTGCGAGACGGCGAACAATCGCCCGGCGCGTCAATGACGAAAGAAGAGAAAATCCGTATCGCCAAGCAACTCGAGCGGATGAAAGTGGACGTGATCGAAGCGGGCTTCGCGGCAAGCTCGAACGGCGACTTCGATTCGATCCATACGATCGCGGGCCTGATCAAGGACAGCACGGTCTGCTCGCTCGCCCGCGCCAACGACAAAGACATTCAGCGCGCGGCCGACGCGCTCAAACCCGCCGATCACTTCCGCATCCACACGTTCATCGCAACTTCGCCGTTGCACATGGAAAAGAAGCTGCGCATGACGCCGGACCAGGTGTTCGAGCAGGCCAAGCTGGCCGTGCGTTTCGCCCGCAAATTCACCGACGACGTCGAGTTCTCGCCGGAAGACGGCAGCCGCTCGGATATGGACTTTCTGTGCCGCGTGCTGGAAGCGGTGATCGCCGAAGGGGCGACTACGATCAACATCGCGGATACGGTCGGTTATGGCGTGCCGGAGTTGTACGGCCAGCTCGTTAAAACGCTGCGCGAGCGCATTCCGAACTCGCATAAAGCGGTGTTCTCGGTGCATTGCCATAACGACCTCGGCATGGCGGTGGCGAATTCGCTGGCCGGCGTGCAGATCGGCGGTGCGCGTCAGGTCGAATGCACGATCAATGGCCTCGGTGAGCGCGCGGGTAACACGTCGCTCGAAGAAATCGTGATGGCGGTGAAGACCCGCAAGGATTACTTCGGCCTCGATATCGGTCTCGATACCACGCAGATCGTGCCGGCTTCGAAGCTGGTGTCGCAGATCACCGGGTTCGTCGTGCAGCCGAACAAGGCGGTGGTCGGGGCGAACGCGTTTGCGCACGCTTCGGGCATCCATCAGGACGGCGTACTGAAGGCGCGCGACACCTACGAAATCATGCGCGCCGAAGACGTGGGCTGGAGCGCGAACAAGATCGTGCTCGGCAAGCTGTCGGGCCGTAACGCGTTCAAGCAGCGTCTGCAGGAACTGGGTATCGCGCTGGATAGCGAAGGCGAGTTGAACACGGCGTTTGCGCGCTTCAAGGAACTGGCCGACCGCAAGTCGGAAATCTTCGACGAAGACATCATCGCGATTGTCACGGAAGAATCCGCCGAGGCGCAGGAGAGGGAGCACTACAAGTTCCTGTCGCTGTCGCAACATTCGGAAACCGGCGAGCAACCGCACGCGAAAATCGTGTTCTCGGTGGAAGGCAAGGAAGTGACCGGCGAAGCGCGCGGCAATGGCCCGGTCGACGCCACGCTGAACGCGATCGAAACGGAAGTGGGCAGCGGCTCGGAACTGCTGCTTTACTCGGTGAATGCGATCACCACCGGCACGCAGGCGCAAGGCGAAGTGACCGTGCGTCTGTCGAAGAGCGGGCGCATCGTCAACGGCGTGGGCACCGATCCGGATATCGTCGCGGCTTCGGCGAAGGCGTATATCTCGGCGCTCAACAAGCTGTACTCGAACGCGGACAAATTGAATCCGCAACGTTCGGAGTAAGCGGTGTGGTAGCAGCGCGCTGACGGCGCGACTGCGTGGCCATCGTTTTTCGTATGAGTCGGGAAAGCCCCGTGCCTTGATTGGCACGGGGCTTTTTCATTGCGAGCGGCGTTACTCCGTCGCCGTGCGTCGCATCGACCAGCCGCGTGACGCGCGCGCCTGTGCCTGCACCTGATGCCGCACTTCGACAGCGATGCCGCGGCGTGGCGCGTCAGCCACGAATGTGTCGAGCAGTTCGCGCACGTCGTGGTCGACGAAATCGGCGCGCGTCGCATCGACGATCAAGGTGGCGCCGTCAGGAACCTGCTGCAGGTAGTGCTTGAGCGCCACCTTGCCGAGAAACGACACGTCCTTACGAAACGACAGCAGATAGTGATCGCCGTGTTGCGCGAGCACGATTGGGCTGCGCAGATTCGCATACAACGCGAGCAGCACGCTGCACAGAATGCCGAGCACGATGCCGATCAGCAGGTCGGTCGCGAGCACGCCGACCAGCGTGACGATAAACGGCGCGAACGGCGCAAAGCCCTGTTTCGCGACGGCGACGAATAGCGACGGCTTGGCGAGCTTCAACCCCGTGAAGATCAGGATCGCCGCGAGACAGGCCAGCGGAATCAGGTTGATGACGCTAGTGAGCGCAAACACGCTGACGAGCAACAGCACGCCGTGAATGATCGCCGAGAGCCGGCTTTGCGCGCCCGCATGCACATTGGCCGAACTGCGCACGATCACCGACGTGATCGGCAAGCCGCCGATCGCGCCGGCAATCAGGTTGCCCACGCCTTGCGCCTTCAACTCGCGATCCGGCGGCGCGGCGCGTCGTTCGGGGTCGATCTGCTCGACGGCTTCGAGGCTCAGCAGCGTTTCCAGGCTCGCAACGATCGCCAGCGTGATGGCGACGCGCCAGACATCGGGATTGACGAGCTGCGCGAAGTGCGGCCCGAAGTCGGCCCATTCCAATGCGAGTTGCAATGCCGCGAACGATTCCAGCGGCGGTAGGGCGACCCGATGTTCGGCGGGCGGCGCGAGCGACGGCGCCAGCACGCTGAGCAGCAACGTCGCGCCGATCCCCAGCAGAACGACGGCGAGCGGCGCCGGTACGCGGCGCACCAGTGCGAAGCGCCGAAATGCGCGCGTCTCCCAGCCGATCAGAATCGCCAGCGACAGCAGGGTGATCACGCAGGCTGCGAGCGAAATCGAGCCGAACGGCGTGGCAACCGCTCCGGCCGCCAGTGAGGCAGCTTGCGTACCCGACGCCGCATGCACGCCGGACAGCCCGAGCGCGAGCGGAAACTGCTTGACGATCAGCAGCACGCCGATGGCCGCGAGCATGCCCTTGATCACCGGCGACGGCACATAGGCCGCAAAACGGCCGGCTTTGAGCATGCCGAAACCGAACTGGATCGCGCCGGACAGCAGCACGGCCAGCAGGAACGCGGAGAAGCTGCCGAGCTGCGCGATCCCGTCGACGACGATCACGACAAGGCCTGCTGCCGGCCCGCTCACGCTCAAGCGCGAGCCGCTCAGCACGGCCACCACCAGTCCGCCAACAATGCCCGAGACGAGCCCGGCAAATGGTTCGACGCCCGATGCGTTAGCGATACCCAGACAAAGCGGCAGGGCCACTAGAAAAACGACCGTGCCCGCAAGCAGGTCACGCTGAAACGTGGAGAAGAAAGTTCGAAAGTTCATGGTGTCGGTGCAGTGAGGAGTGGAGCCTGGTATGCGGCGAAAGCTGAACCGGATCGGATTCGCATGAAGTGCCGCGTGGGTGTCGCGTCAAGCGGCGGCGCTGTGGGCGGCGGTCGTGCAGGTCATCGCGTCGTCGGCTTCGTAGCCGGACGTGAGGACCTTGATGCGCCCGTCTTCGAGCGCGAAGATCCAGCCGTGTACGAGCGGCGCCGTATCGGCCTCCCGCACGATGGGGTGCGCGCGCAACCCACGCACCTGTTCGAGCACGTTCAGCTCGGCGAGGCGGTTGACACGCTCACGTTCGCTTTCGTGGTCCTGCAGTTCTTCGTGATGCGCCTTGGCGAGCGTGCAAAGCGGCGCGATCCGCCGATTCACATGCGGCAGGCTCGGCTCGGGCGGCAGCAGCGCGGCGCGCACGCCGCCGCATCCGTAATGGCCGCAGACGATCACGTGGCCGACCTTCAGTACCTTCACCGCATATTCGAGGACACTCGCCGAATTGTCGTCGTTGGGCTGAAAGAGGTTGGCGATGTTGCGGTGGACGAACAGGTCGCCCGGTTCGCAATGCGTGATGGTCTCGGCGGGCACACGGCTGTCCGAGCAGCCGATCCACAGGACGTGGGGATTCTGGCCGCGCACCAGATCGCGGAAAAACTCGGGGTTGCGCACGGCGGTTTCATGCGCCCAGGCGACGTTGGCGACCAGCAGGCGTTTGGGACGATTCATGGATAGCGGCTCCGTAGTGGGGCGCATTCATTCGGCGCCGAATTCACGGCTGCGCTCGTGCGGCCTCATGAGAGGCCAGCACCGAATCAATGCTTACGAAAGCCTTTCTATCAAAAAATAAATCTGCTGTGCGCGAAATAAAATTCGCCGCCATGCGTAATAAATAAAAAAAAGCCGCCCGGGAAGGCGGCTTCGTAGATGCATGCGAATCTGATCAGGCGGCGCTCAGAACAGGCTGCGGCGATCCGGATCGTGCAACGGATCGGGCGTTTTCTGCGTCAGGCGCACGATGCCCTGCTCGTCGAAATAAAAGCTGTACATCATGTACCAGACGTTGTCTTCCAGATAACGGTAGGTCCAGACTTCGCGCTTCATCAACGGGAAGTACGACGTTTCGACCGGGCGGCCAAAATTCACCAGCACGTCGCTCTTGGTCCATTTGCCGATTTCGGCGCGGTAGAACTCGTTGGGCTGCAGCACCTGGCGCACATTGACGATCTTGCCGGATGCGTCGATGTCGGCCGCGGTGGTGGTTTCGCCCATCGGCTGGGTCGGCCACATCAGCCGCTTGCCGCCATTCGGCAGGTCATAGCTTTCGCGCGGCGGGCCGAGGCGCGCGACGATGGTCGATTCGTCCGCGCCTTGGGTGTATTGCTGCCACGGCTGTACGCAGCCGGCAAGCGCCAGCGCGCTCAGGCAGACGAGCGCCGCGCGGCGCAAGCGCCCCGCGGCCGGCGCTCCGATCGAGGCCGCCGTGGTGTGATGGCGGTTTAACATGTATTCCTCCGATGGCGTTTGAGTACCGGTTTTTATCATCGAGACGCATTATTTTGACACGCGCTGTGGCAAAAGATTTGCGCTTCATGAAGAGCCGGCCGGGCAATACGATAACGCTTGCGCCGGCTTGCTTATTCCGTGCTGAACGCCCTATGATCCGCGCTTTCACCAATCAGGCGGGGCGATGACGATGGCGAAGTGGCAACGGACGGCGGCAGCGGCGCTGGCGGCGATGTCGGTGGCCGCGGTGGCGTATGCGGCGAGCGAGCCGGCGGCTAGTCCCGCGGCCAGCCTTGGAGCAAAGCCGGCGAGCAAACCCACCGGCGCGCCGATCCAGCTGGCGCTGATCGAAGGCATGTCCGGCCCGTTCGCCAACGCGGGCGCGGCGGTGGAGCGCAACGTGCGCTTCGGCGTCGAGCAGGTGAATGCGCACGGCGGCGTGAAGCTCGCCGACGGCGCGCATCCGTTCGAGCTGGTCGTGCTCGACAGCAAGGGCGGCACCGAAGAGGCGCTCACGCAATTGCGCGCGGCCGCCGACCGTCATATCGGCTACATCATGCAGGGCAACAGCTCGGCGGTCGCCGCCGCGCTGATCGGCGCGATCGACAAGCAGAACAGCCGCGAACCGGGCAACCGCGAACTGTTCCTCAACTATTCCGCCGACGACCCGTCGCTGACCAACGCCAACTGCAGCTTCTGGCATTTCCGCTTCGACGCGCACGCGGGCATGCGCATGGACGCGCTGGCCGACGTGATCCAGCGCGACAAGGCGGTGAAGAAGGTCTATCTGCTGAACCAGGATTACAGCTTCGGACACGACGTCAGCAGCCTCGCGCGTTCGACGCTGACGACGAAGCGTCCGGACATCGCGGTGGTCGGCGACGAATTTCATCCGATCGGCCGCGTGAAGGACTTCGCGCCGTACATTGCGAAGATCCGCGCGAGCGGGGCGGACGCCGTGATCACCGGCAATTGGGGCAACGACCTGACGCTGCTCGTCAAGGCCGCGCGCGAGCAGGGGCTGGACACGAAGTTCTACACGTTCTACGGCAACAGCCTCGGCGCGCCCGCCGCTTTGGGCGACGCCGGCGTCGGCCACGTGATCGCGGTGGCAGACTGGCATCCGAACGCCGGCGGCGCGGCGTCCGACGCCTGGTACGGGGCCTTCCGGGCGCGCTTTCCGGCCGCGCAGGACGACTACCCGGTGCTGCGCATGCCGCTGATGATCGAAACTCTGGCTGCGGCAATGACGCGCGCCGGCAGCGCCGATCCGATGGCGGTGGCGAAAGCCCTCGAGGGAATCAAGTTCGACAACGGCTTCCACGCCTCGTGGATGCGCGCCGACGATCATCAACTGATCCAGCCCCTTTACGTGATGGAGATGGACAAAGCCGGTACGCCGGGCGTGCATTTCGATAACGAAGGCTCCGGCTACGGTTTTCGCACGGTGCTGGCGCTGCCGCCCGAGCGCACCGTCCTGCCGACCGTCTGCAGGATGAAGCGGCCGTGATCGAGGCGAGGCGCGCCATCGCCCGGCACAGCGGGGTTCGCGGCCGGATTGGGCTGTGCTACAATACGCGTCCCGTTGTGAGGCAAGCCTTTATCCAAGGCCTGTCAGCAATATTTAAAGCACACGGGTAACCCACGGCACGGCCTTTCTTCCGTGACCGCCTGTCTAGTTCTTAAGGAAATCGACATGTCCGCAGTTGAAACAAGCAAGAAGTCCGAAGTCGTTGCGCAATTCGCACGCGCCGCTAACGACACCGGCTCCCCCGAAGTTCAGGTCGCGCTGCTCACGACCCGCATCAACGAACTGACCGTTCACTTCAAGGCACACACGAAAGATCACCACAGCCGCCGCGGTCTGCTGCGCATGGTGAGCCGCCGTCGTAAGCTGCTCGATTACCTGAAGGGTAAGGACGCGGATCGTTACCGCGCACTGATCGAGAAGCTGGGTCTGCGTAAGTAATCGGCCAGTCGTTCAGCAAGATGCCTGTGTCAGTTCCACTGATACAGGCATTTTGTTTTTGCACGGTGCGCTTCATGTGATGCGCGCCGGCTGTTCTCCGCAGTGGCGTGCCGGTTCATGCGGCGGGAGCAGGCAGCAGTAATCAAGCAGTAGAGCAAGCAGTAAAGAAGAGATTCATGGCCGGGCTTCAGGGGCGGAGCTTTGTGTCATTCCAGCGGTTCGCGCGCGTACTCGACGTAGGGCGTGGTTCTCTGGAATGGCATAACACTACTCTTCCCATGCGGCGCCGGTCCTGGCGTTGCCGCGCCGCTTCTGGTCCGCGCGGCATTACGAAGAGGAAAAGCAATGACTATGTTCAATAAGATCGTCAAAGAATTTCAGTGGGGACAACATAAGGTTCGCCTCGAGACCGGCGAAATCGCTCGCCAGGCGAGCGGTGCCGTAATCGTCGACGTCGAAGATACCGTGGTGCTGGCCACCGTGGTCGGCGCCAAGACGGCCAAGCCGGGTCAAGACTTTTTCCCGCTGACCGTCGACTACCTCGAAAAGACTTACGCCGCTGGCAAGATCCCGGGTGGCTTCTTCCGCCGCGAAGGCCGTCCGTCGGAAGGCGAAACGCTGATCTCGCGCCTGATCGATCGTCCGCTGCGCCCGCTGTTCCCGGAAGGCTTCTACAACGAAGTCCAGGTCGTGATCCACGTCCTGTCGCTGAACCCCGAAATCCCCGCTGACATCCCCGCGCTGATCGGCGCGTCGGCGGCGCTCGCCGTGTCGGGTCTGCCGTTCAACGGCCCGGTCGGCGCAGCACGCGTGGCCTACATCAACAACGAATACGTGTTGAACCCGACGCGTCCGCAAATGAAGGAATCGGCGCTCGACCTGATCGTCGCCGGTACGGAACGCGCGGTGCTGATGGTGGAATCGGAAGCGCAGCAACTGAGCGAAGAAGTGATGCTCGGCGGCGTGGTGTTCGGCCACGAACAAATGCAGATCGCGATCGACGCAATCCACGAACTGGTCCGCGAAGGCGGCAAGCCGGAATGGGATTGGCAACCGGCGGCGAAGAACGAACCGCTGATCGCACGCGTGACGGAACTGGCGCAAGCCGACCTGCTCGCTGCTTACCAATTGCGCGACAAGCAAGCCCGTTCGACCAAGCTGAAGGAAGTCTACGCAGCCACGTCGGCGAAGCTGGAAGAAGACGCCGCAGCAGGCGGCACGGTGGCGGCCGACAAGGCAACCGTCGGCAACGTGCTGTTCGACATCGAAGCGAAGATCGTCCGTACGCAGATCCTGAACGGCGAACCGCGTATCGACGGCCGCGACACGCGCACCGTGCGTCCGATCGAAATTCGTACTGGCGTTCTGCCGCGCACCCACGGTTCGGCACTGTTCACGCGCGGCGAAACGCAAGCGCTGGTGGTGGCCACGCTGGGCACGAAGGGCGACGAGCAGAACATCGACGCGCTCGAAGGCGAGTACCGCGAACGCTTCATGCTCCACTACAACATGCCTCCGTTCGCGACCGGCGAAACGGGCCGCGTCGGTTCGCCGAAGCGCCGTGAAATCGGTCACGGCCGTCTCGCCAAGCGCGCGCTGGCTGCCTGCCTGCCGAGCGCCGACGAATTCGGCTACTCGATTCGCGTCGTGTCGGAAATCACGGAATCGAACGGTTCCTCGTCGATGGCTTCGGTGTGCGGCGGCTGCCTCGCGCTGATGGACGCCGGCGTGCCGATGAAGGCGCACGTCGCCGGCATCGCCATGGGCCTGATCCTGGAAGGCAATAAGTTCGCCGTGCTGACCGACATCCTCGGCGACGAAGATCACCTCGGCGACATGGACTTCAAGGTGGCGGGCACGGAACAAGGCGTGACCGCGCTGCAGATGGACATCAAGATCCAGGGCATTACCAAGGAAATCATGCAGGTGGCCCTCGCGCAAGCGAAGGAAGGCCGTATGCACATCCTCGGCAAGATGACCTCGGCGGTGTCGGGCGCGAACACGGTGTTGTCGGACTACGCACCGCGCATGATCACCATCAAGATCAATCCGGAAAAGATTCGCGACGTGATCGGCAAGGGTGGTTCGGTGATCCGCGCGCTGACCGAAGAAACCGGCACGACGATCGATATTTCGGACGACGGCGTCGTCACCATCGCCAGCACGAGCAGCGAAGGGATGGCCGAAGCGAAGAAGCGTATCGAGAACATCACGCTGGAAGTCGAAGTGGGCCAGGTGTACGAAGGCACCGTGCTCAAGCTGCTCGATTTCGGCGCGATCGTGAACATCCTGCCGGGCAAGGATGGTCTGCTGCACATCTCCGAAATCGCCAACGAGCGTATCAAGGACATCAACGACTACCTGAAGGATGGCCAGCAAGTGAAGGTCAAGGTCATCCAGACGGACGAAAAGGGCCGCGTGCGTTTGTCGGCCAAGGCGTTGCTGAATGAAGGCGCGAATGGCGCAAGCGGCGCGCCGCAAGGCGAACCGACGCCGCAGTAATGCGGTAGCGGCACAACGGCCGGCAGCGTGAATGCGCGCCGGCCGTTTTTTATGAAGGGTGCAGGGTGGATTACGTTGCAGGTGGACAGAAACGGGTACTCTATTTGTTCATTCCGGCATGCAACGCAATCCAATCTTGGAGTTGACGCAGATGAAAGCGATCGAAATCACCGAATTCGGAGCGCCGGACGTCCTGAAGCTGGCTGAGCGGCCCACGCCGCAGCCGAAAGCAGGCGAGGTGCTGATCAAGGTGGCCGCATCCGGCATCAACCGTCCGGACGTGTTCCAGCGCAAGGGCGGCTATGCGCCGCCGCCGGGCGCGTCGGATCTGCCAGGGCTGGAAGTGGCGGGTGAAATCGTCGAAGGGTCGATCGACGAGAAGAACAACCCGTTCGGTCTGAAGGTAGGCGATCGCGTGTGCGCGTTGCTGGCCGGCGGCGGCTACGCGGAATACGCGGTCGCGCCGCTGCTGCAGTGCCTGCCGGTGCCTGCCGGTTTGTCGGATGTCGAAGCGGCTTCGCTGCCGGAAACGTTCTTCACGGTGTGGAGCAATGTGTTCGACCGTGCGCAACTCGGCAAGGGCGAAGGCGCGCCGAACGAAACGCTGCTGGTGCAGGGCGGTTCCAGCGGCATCGGCGTGACGGCGATCCAGATCGCGCATGCGCTCGGCTTTCGCGTGTTCGCGACCGCTGGCTCGGACGAGAAGTGCCGCGCCTGTGAAGCGTTGGGCGCGGAGCGGGCGATCAACTACAAGACTGAAGATTTCGTCGAAGTGATCAAGTCGCTGACCAACGATCGCGGCGTCGACGTGGTGCTCGATATGGTGGCGGGCAGTTATGTGTCGCGCGAACTGACGGCGTTGGCAGATGGCGGCCGCATCGTGCTGATCGCGTTGCTGGGCGGTGCGAAAGCGGAGCTCAATCTGAACGAGGTGCTGCGCCGCCGTTTGACGCTGACCGGTTCGACACTGCGTCCGCGGCCGATCGAATTCAAGGCGAAGATTGCCGCGCAGTTGAAAGAGCATGTCTGGCCGCATCTCGAAGACGGCCGCATCAAGCCGGTGGTGCATCGCGTGTTCCCGGCCGCGCAGGCTGCCGACGCGCACGCGCTGATGGAGAGCAGCACGCATGTCGGCAAGATCGTACTGTCTTGGGGTCAGGACGCTTGACACGGTCGGTTTGACCCGATCCACCCCACGCAGTAAAATTGCGCGTTTTGCGCACGCCGCATGAAACCGAAAGGCGGACTGTAAGCGCAAACAAAGTCCGCCGCCAAGACAAGACGAGACGATGTCGAAACAACGAGCCAAACTGGTAGTCGGTAACTGGAAGATGCACGGGCGCCTCGCCGAGAATGCCACGCTGTTGCAAGCGGTGGCGCAAGGCGCGGGCGAATTGCCGGCCGACGTGCGCGTCGGCGTCTGCGTGCCGAGTCCGTACCTCGCGCAGTCTCAATCGTTGCTGGAAGGCAGCCAGGTCGTGTGGGGCGTGCAGGACGTGTCAGCGTTCACGCATGGCGCCTATACCGGCGAAGTGGCCGCGCCGATGGTGGTGGATTTCGGCGCCACGCTCGCGATCGTCGGACACTCGGAACGCCGTGCCTATCATCGCGAAAGTGCTGAACTGGTCGCGGTGAAAACGCAGCGCGCGCTGGAAGCAGGCCTGACGCCGATCGTCTGTGTCGGCGAAACGCTTGAAGAGCGCGAAGCCGGTTCGACCGAGCAGGTGGTCGGCACGCAACTGGACGAAGTGCTGGCCAAGTTGTCGGTGCAAGAGGCGGCGCGGCTTGTCGTCGCGTATGAGCCGGTTTGGGCGATCGGCACCGGCAAGAGCGCAAGCTCGGAGCAGGCGCAGGCAGTCCATGCGTTTCTGCGTGCGCGTCTGGCGGCAAAGGGTGCGGCGGTGGCGGATGTGCCGCTGTTGTACGGCGGCAGTGTGAAGCCGGAAAACGCGGAAGAATTGTTCCGCCAGCCGGATATCGACGGTGGCCTGATCGGCGGCGCGTCGTTGAAAGACCAGGATTTCCTGGCGATCTGCAAGGCGGCGGCCGCAACGAGCGTCGCCGGTTAAGCAGGGCGCCTTGGCGAGGATGACCCCATCCCGTGCAGCACGCAGTGTGTGGCGCGGTTAAATAAAGACTCAGGTGAGTGTGATGCTGTATTTGAAAACATTGATTATCGTCGTTCAGCTGTTGTCGGCACTCGGGGTTATCGGCCTCGTCTTGCTGCAGCACGGCAAAGGCGCCGATATGGGCGCGGCTTTTGGTAGCGGCGCGTCGGGAAGCCTGTTCGGCGCGACCGGTTCGGCAAACTTTTTGTCGCGTACAACGGCGGTGCTCGCAGCGGTATTTTTTGTCACCACGCTGACGCTCACTTACCTCGGCGCGTATCGTGCGAAACCTTCCGCAGGCGTGCTGGGCGCGGCTGTGACTGCGCCGGTCGCGGCTTCGGCTGCCTCGGCACCGGCAGGTGGCTCGGCTGTTTTGCCGGCATCGGCTGCGTCCGTCCCGGCGACCGACGTGCCGAAATAAATTTTCGTTCAAACGTGCTTTTGTGCGTTGAACAATCTGTTTAGACCAGTTACAATCTAAGTCTTGAAGCGATTCGCGGGTTTTATAAGTTGTTTTCCCGGATTGCATGCAGTGCCGACGTGGTGAAATTGGTAGACACGCTATCTTGAGGGGGTAGTGGCGAAAGCTGTGCGAGTTCGAGTCTCGCCGTCGGCACCAAAATGTTATCTAAATGCCAGCCGCTTGCTTCGCTTCGGCTGGCATTTTCACTTCTGACGTGCGGCTTGCGTTGGGCTTGCGGCATGTGCGTTTCGGAAGTGATTTCGCGTCAGGAGTGCTATGCTCCTGACGGCACTCAGAACCAACCGATTGAGGATAGTCTTGAACCTCGCAGCCTATTTCCCCGTCTTGTTGTTCCTCGTTGTGGGCACCGGTTTAGGCGTAGCACTGGTCAGTATCGGCAAGATCCTCGGTCCCAACAAGCCCGATACCGAGAAAAACGCACCGTACGAGTGCGGCTTCGAAGCATTCGAAGATGCGCGCATGAAGTTCGACGTGCGCTATTACCTCGTCGCCATTCTCTTCATCATTTTCGACCTTGAAACCGCGTTCCTGTTCCCGTGGGGCGTTGCCTTGCGCGACATCGGCTGGCCGGGCTTCATGGCAATGATGATTTTCCTGCTCGAATTCCTGCTGGGCTTCGCCTATATCTGGAAGAAGGGCGGCCTCGACTGGGAATGATGGATTAATCGCCGGTTTGCGTGGGTGGCCAAGGCTTGCCGCCCCGTCTGGAGTGGAAAGCAAATGAGTATCGAAGGGGTCTTGAAGGAAGGGTTTGTCACCACCACGGCTGACAAACTGATCAACTGGACGCGCACCGGCTCGCTGTGGCCGATGACGTTCGGTCTTGCGTGCTGCGCAGTCGAGATGATGCATGCGGGCGCTGCCCGTTACGACCTCGACCGTTTTGGCGTGGTGTTTCGTCCGAGTCCGCGTCAGTCTGACGTGATGATCGTCGCCGGTACGCTGTGCAACAAGATGGCGCCGGCTCTGCGCAAGGTCTACGACCAGATGGCCGAGCCGCGCTGGGTGATTTCGATGGGCTCGTGCGCGAACGGCGGCGGCTATTACCACTACTCGTATTCGGTGGTGCGCGGCTGTGACCGGATCGTGCCGGTCGACGTCTATGTGCCGGGTTGTCCGCCCACGGCGGAAGCGCTGGTGTACGGCGTGATCCAGTTACAGGCCAAGATTCGCCGCACCAACACAATCGCCCGTCAATAAGGCCAACGCCTCCCCCACAATATGGCAAGCAAACTCGAGACCCTGAAAGCGAACCTCGAGGCGGCCTTTGGCGGCCTCCTGCTGAACATCACCGAAGCAATCGGTGAGTTGACGATCGTCGTGAAAGCCGGCGACTACCTCAACGTGGCAACCCGTTTGCGCGACGACCGCTCGCTCGGTTTCGAGCAATGCGTGGATCTGTGCGGCGTCGACTATCAGACCTACGCCGACGGCGCTTACGACGGTCCGCGTTTCGCGGCCGTTCTGCATTTGTTGTCGGTGCAGAACAACTGGCGTCTGCGTCTGCGCGTGTTCGCACCGGACGACGAAGTGCCGATCCTGCCGTCTGTGGTCGAAATCTGGAATTCGGTCAACTGGTACGAGCGCGAAGCATTCGACCTGTACGGCATCGTCTTCGAAGGCCACCCGGACCTGCGCCGCATCCTGACCGACTACGGTTTCATTGGTCACCCGTTCCGTAAAGATTTCCCTGTCTCCGGCTACGTCGAAATGCGTTACGACCCGGAAGAGAAGCGCGTCGTCTATCAGCCTGTGACGATCGAGCCGCGGGAAATCACGCCGCGCGTGATCCGCGAAGATCGCTATGGCGGTCTGAAACACTAAGAGAACGCCATGGCAGAGATCAAGAACTACACGCTCAACTTCGGCCCTCAGCACCCGGCAGCGCACGGTGTGCTGCGCCTCGTGCTCGAACTCGACGGCGAAGTCATCCAGCGCGCCGATCCGCACATCGGCCTGCTGCATCGTGCGACTGAAAAGCTCGCCGAAACCAAAACATACATCCAGTCGGTGCCGTACATGGACCGTCTCGACTACGTGTCGATGATGGTCAACGAGCACGGCTACGTGATGGCGATCGAAAAGCTGCTCGGCATCGAGGTGCCGGTACGCGCGCAATACATTCGCGTAATGTTCGACGAAGTCACGCGTGTGCTGAACCACCTGATGTGGATCGGCGCGCACGCGCTCGACGTCGGCGCCATGGCGGTGTTTCTGTACGCGTTCCGTGAACGCGAAGATTTGATGGACGTGTACGAAGCGGTGTCCGGCGCACGGATGCACGCGGCTTACTATCGTCCGGGCGGCGTCTATCGCGATCTGCCTGACGCAATGCCGCAATACAAGGCGTCGAAAATTCGCAATGCGAAGGCATTGTCGAGGATGAACGAGAACCGCCAGGGCTCGTTGCTCGACTTCATCGACGATTTCTTCACGCGTTTTCCGAAGTGCGTCGACGAATACGAAACGCTGCTCACCGACAACCGGATCTGGAAGCAACGTCTGGTCGGTATCGGTGTGGTCAGCCCGGAACGTGCGCTGAATCTCGGCATGACCGGTGCGATGCTGCGTGGCTCGGGCATCGAATGGGATCTGCGCAAGAAGCAGCCGTACGAAGTCTACGACAAGCTCGATTTCGACATTCCGGTCGGCGTGAATGGCGATTGCTATGACCGCTATCTGGTGCGTGTCGAAGAAATGCGCCAGTCCACACGGATCGTGAAACAGTGCATTGAGTGGCTGCGCAAGAATCCCGGCCCTGTGATGGTCGACAATCACAAGGTTGCGCCGCCGTCGCGCGTGGGCATGAAGTCGAACATGGAAGAGCTGATTCACCACTTCAAGCTCTTCACAGAAGGCTTCCACGTGCCGGAAGGCGAGGCGTATGCCGCGGTCGAGCATCCGAAGGGCGAGTTCGGCATCTATCTGATTTCCGACGGCGCCAACAAGCCGTATCGCCTGAAGATCCGCGCACCGGGCTACGCACACCTGTCCACGCTCGACGAAATGGCGCGCGGTCACATGATCGCCGACGCCGTGACGATCATCGGCACGCAGGACATCGTGTTCGGCGAAGTGGATCGCTAGGACGTATTCATCAGAGCGCGCCTTCAGATTGCATCGAAGCGCGCGTCAAGCAAAGGAACGCCGGGTCTGTCGCATCATGCAGCGCGCGACAGGTTTTCGTTCGGTAGGAATTGAAAGAGTCGTGTCTGAAAATGATCTCAGCTGAAGGCCTGAAAGAAATCGATCGCGCGATCGCGAAGTATCCCGCCGATCAGAAACAGTCCGCCGTGATGTCGGCGTTGGCTACTGCTCAGGAAGAGCATGGCTGGCTGACGCCCGAACTCATGCAGTTCGTCGCGGACTATCTCGGCATGCCGGCAGTCGCCGTGCAGGAGGTGGCTACCTTCTACACGATGTACGAGACCTCGCCGGTCGGCAAGTACAAGATCACGCTCTGCACCAACCTGCCGTGCCAGCTCGGCCCGGACGGCGGCTCGGACAGCGCCGCTGAATATCTGAAGCAGAAGCTCGGCATCGACTTCGGCGAAACCACGCCCGACGGCAAATTCACCCTGAAAGAAGGTGAGTGCATGGGTTCGTGCGGCGACGCGCCGGTGATGCTGGTGAACAACCATCGCATGTGCAGCTTCATGAGCCGCGCGAAGATCGACCAGCTGCTCGAGGAACTTTCGAAATGACGTCTTTACACGATCGTCACATCAAACCGTTGATTCTCGCCGGCCTGAACGGCGACAACTGGCATCTCGAAGATTATGTGGCGCGCGGCGGTTACGCCCAGCTGCGCCGTATTCTGGAAGAGAAGATTCCGCCCGAGCAGGTGATCGCCGACGTCAAGGCGTCGGGTCTGCGTGGCCGTGGCGGTGCGGGCTTCCCGACCGGCCTGAAGTGGAGCTTCATGCCGCGTCAGTTCCCCGGCCAGAAGTACCTGGTCTGCAATTCGGACGAAGGCGAACCGGGCACGTTCAAAGACCGCGACATCCTGCGCTTCAATCCGCATTCGCTGATCGAAGGCATGGCCATCGGCGCGTACGCGATGGGCATCACGGTTGGCTACAACTATATCCACGGCGAAATCTGGGAAGTCTACAAACGCTTTGAACAAGCGTTGGACGAAGCTCGCCGCGCCGGGTTCCTCGGCGAAAATATCATGGGCTCGGGCTTCTCGTTCGAACTGCATGCGCACCACGGTTACGGCGCCTATATCTGCGGCGAAGAAACCGCGCTGCTCGAATCGCTGGAAGGCAAGAAGGGCCAGCCGCGCTTCAAGCCGCCGTTCCCGGCGAGCTTCGGCGTGTATGGCAAGCCGACCACGATCAACAACACCGAGACGTTCGCCGCAGTGCCGTTCCTGCTCGCGATCGGTCCGCAGAATTACCTCGAGATCGGCAAGCCGAATAACGGCGGCACGAAGATTTTCTCCGTCGCAGGCGACGTCGAGCGTCCGGGCAATTATGAAGTTCCGCTCGGCACGCCATTCGCCACGTTGATGGAACTCGCCGGCGGCATGCGCGGCGGCAAGAAGATCAAGGCTGTGATTCCCGGCGGCTCGTCGGCACCGGTGATTCCGGGCGACATCATGATGCAGACCGACATGGACTACGACTCGATCGCCAAGGCTGGCTCGATGCTCGGTTCGGGCGCGGTCATCGTCATGGACGAGACGCGCTGCATGGTGCGCTCGTTGTTGCGTCTGTCGTATTTCTATTACGAAGAATCGTGTGGTCAATGCACGCCTTGCCGCGAAGGCACGGGCTGGCTGTACCGCGTCGTGCATCGTATCGAGCATGGGTTGGGCCGTCCGGAAGACCTGGATCTGCTGAACTCGGTTGCTGAAAACATCATGGGCCGCACGATTTGCGCGCTCGGCGATGCAGCGGCCATGCCGGTTCGCGGCATGCTCAAGCACTACTGGGACGAATTCGAATACCACGTCGCCCACAAGCATTGCCTCGTCGGCGGTCATGCCGGCGCAGCAGCGGCGTCGGAAACCGTAGCGGCTTGAGTCTGCGGATAAACAAGCAGATAAGCACGCAGAAGAACATGCCATCCGCGGGGTTCATCGCCTGAAACAGGCGCTGAACAGGCGAACGATTGAGCGGTAACAGGTTAAGGAAGATTGACCATCATGGTTGAACTTGAAATAGACGGCAAGAAAGTCGAGGTGCCCGAAGGCAGCATGGTGATCCAGGCTGCGCATAAGGTCGACACATACATTCCTCACTTCTGCTATCACAAGAAGCTGTCGATTGCGGCCAACTGCCGGATGTGTCTGGTCGATGTCGAAAAGATGCCGAAGGCGGTGCCCGCATGCGCCACGCCGGTATCGGCCGGCATGATCGTGCGCACCAAGTCGGACAAGGCGGTGAAGGGCCAGCAAGCCGTGATGGAATTCCTGCTGATCAACCACCCGCTGGATTGCCCGATCTGCGACCAGGGCGGCGAGTGCCAGTTGCAGGATCTGGCCGTGGGTTACGGCAAGTCGGCATCGCGCTACAGCGAAGAAAAGCGCGTGGTGTTCCACAAGAACGTCGGTCCGCTGATCTCCATGGAAGAAATGTCGCGTTGCATCCACTGCACGCGTTGCGTCCGCTTCGGCCAGGAAGTGGCCGGCGTGATGGAGCTCGGCATGCTGGGCCGCGGCGAGCATTCGGAAATCACGTCGTTCGTCGGCAAGACGGTGGATTCGGAACTGTCGGGCAACATGATCGATCTGTGCCCGGTCGGCGCGCTGACCAGCAAGCCGTTCCGCTACAGCGCCCGTACGTGGGAACTGTCGCGCCGCAAGTCGGTGAGCCCGCACGATTCCGTCGGCGCGAACCTCGTGGTGCAAGTGAAGAACAACCGCGTGATGCGTGTTCTGCCGTTCGAAAACGAATCCATCAACGAATGCTGGATTTCGGACAAGGACCGCTTCTCGTATGAAGGCCTGAACAGCCCCGAGCGTCTGACTCAGCCGATGCTCAAGCAAGGCGGCAAATGGGTCGAGACCGACTGGCAAACCGCGCTCGAATATGTGGTGAAGGGTTTGAAGGGCATCAAGGGCGACCACGGCGCGAACGCGCTGGCCGCACTGGGTAGCGCCCACAGCACGGTTGAAGAACTGTTCCTGTTGAAGCAACTGGCGCAAGCGGTCGGCACGCCTAACGTCGACTTCCGTCTGCGTCAGTCGGATTTCTCCGCACCGGTCAACGGTACGCCGTGGCTCGGCGCCGCTATCGCCGATCTGTCGAACGTCGACGCCGCACTCGTGATTGGCTCGGATCTGCGCCGCGATCATCCGTTGTTCGCCGCGCGTCTGCGTCAGGCTGCGAAGGGCGGCGCGAAGCTCACGCTCGTGCAGTCCACCAGCGACGACGCACTGATCCCGCAAGCGGAGCGCGTTGTAGCAGCGCCGTCGGCATGGCTGGAAGCGCTGGCTGGCATCGCCGGCGCAGTGTCGGAAGCCAACGGCGTGGCACTGCCGGAAGCTTTCGCCGGCACGCAGCCGACGGACGCCAACAAGCGAGTCGCGAAGTCGCTCGCCACGGGCGAACGCCGCCTCGTGTTGCTGGGCAACAGCGCGGTCCGTCATCCGGATTTCGCGGCCATTCACGCCGCGGCACAATGGATCGCGGACGCGACCGGCGCGACGCTGGGCTTCCTCACGGAAGCGGCCAACACGGTTGGCGCGCATCTCGTGAACGCGTTGCCGGGCGAGGGCGGTCTGAACGCTCGCGAAGTGTTCGAGCAACCGCGCAAGGGTTATGTGCTGCTGAACGTCGAACCGGAGTTCGACACGGCCAATCCGGCGCAGGCTTTGGCCGCGTTGAAGCAGGCTGAAATGGTCGTCGTGATGTCGCCGTTCCAGACCGGCGCGGAATACGCCGACGTGCTGCTGCCGATCGCTCCGTACACGGAAACGGCCGGCACGTTCGTCAACGCCGAAGGTACGGTGCAGACGTTCAACGGCGTCGTGCGTCCGCTCGGCGATACGCGTCCGGCATGGAAGGTATTGCGTGTGCTGGGTAGCCTGCTGGGCGTGCCCGGTTTCGAATTCGACACCTCGGAAGAAGTGCGCACGGCTGCCCTCGGCGACGGCGAACTGACGTCGCGTCTGTCGAACAAGACGGGCGTCGCGGTTGCGCGCGGCAAGGCGGCGAAAGCGTCGGAAGGCAAGTTCGAGCGTATTGCGAACGTGCCGATCTACCACGCCGACGCGCTGGTGCGTCGCGCTGAGTCGTTGCATCTGACCGCAGCGGCACGTGCAGCGAACTCGGTCGGTCTGCCGGCTGGGCTGTTCGACAAACTGGGTTTGAAGGAAGGCGACGCGGTGCGCGTGCGCCAGGGCGAGCAATCGGTGCAGTTGCCGGCCGTGCGCGACGCAAATCTTGCGGAGACGGTCGTCCGCGTATCGGCGGCTACGCCTGCCGGTGCAGCGCTGGGCAGCCTGTTCGGTGAACTGGTGGTGGAGAAGGCGTAAATGAGCTTGTTCGATACGATCAACTCGGGCGGCACCCAGCTTCTCGGTGTGGCATGGCCCACGGTGTGGGCACTGGTGCGCATCCTGGTGGTGGCCGTCGTGATCCTGCTGTGCGTGGCTTACCTGATTCTGTGGGAGCGTAAGCTGATCGGCTGGATGCACGTGCGTCTCGGCCCGAACCGCGTCGGCCCCGCAGGTCTCTTGCAGCCGATCGCCGACGTGCTGAAGCTGTTGCTGAAAGAAGTGATTCAGCCGGCGCAGGCGAGCCGCTGGATCTACCTGATCGCGCCGATCATGGTGGTGGTGCCGGCCTTCGCGGTCTGGGCGGTGATTCCGTTCCAGGCGGGCGCGGTGCTTGGCGACATCAACGCGGGTCTGCTGTACGCGATGGCGATCTCCTCGATCGGCGTGTACGGCGTGATTCTGGCGGGTTGGGCGTCGAACTCGAAGTACGCGTTCCTCGGCGCGATGCGCGCCGCGGCGCAGATGGTCTCGTACGAAATCTCGATGGGCTTCGCGCTCGTGGTCGTGCTGATGACCGCTGGCACGCTGAACCTGTCGGGCATCGTCGCTTCGCAGGAACATGGCATCTTCGCGTCGTACGGCTTGAACTTCCTGTCGTGGAACTGGCTTCCGCTGCTGCCGATGTTCGTCGTGTACTTCATCTCGGGCATCGCCGAAACGAACCGTCACCCGTTCGACGTGGTGGAAGGGGAGTCGGAAATCGTCGCGGGCCACATGATCGATTACTCGGGTATGGCGTTCGCGCTGTTCTTCCTCGCCGAGTACATCAACATGATCGTGATCTCGGCATTGGCTGCAACACTGTTCCTCGGCGGCTGGAGCGCACCGTTCGGCTTCCTGTCGTTCGTCCCGGGCATCGTATGGCTCGTCGCCAAGGTTTTCTTCCTGTTGTCGGTGTTCATCTGGGCGCGTGCCACATTCCCGCGCTATCGCTATGACCAGATCATGCGTCTGGGCTGGAAGATTTTCATTCCGGTCTGCGTGGTGTGGCTGGTGGTGGTCGGCTTCTGGATCATGTCGCCGTTGAACATCTGGAAATAAAGGGCGGATGAACCCATGACCGCAATCCAAAACTTTTTCAAGACCTTCTTCCTCACGGAACTGCTCAAAGGCCTCGCGCTGACCGGACGTTATACGTTCCAGCGCAAGGTGACCGTGCAATTCCCGGAAGAGAAGACCCCGATCTCGCCGCGTTTCCGCGGGCTGCACGCGCTGCGCCGCTATGAAAACGGCGAAGAGCGCTGCATCGCCTGCAAGCTGTGCGAAGCAGTGTGCCCGGCGCTCGCCATCACCATCGAGTCGGAAACGCGCGCGGACAACACCCGCCGCACGACGCGCTATGACATCGACCTGACCAAGTGCATCTTCTGCGGTTTCTGCGAAGAGAGCTGCCCGGTCGATTCGATCGTCGAAACGCACATTCTCGAGTATCACGGCGAGAAGCGTGGCGACCTGTACTTCACGAAAGACATGCTGCTGGCCGTGGGCGATCGCTATGAAGCGGAGATCGCCGCGAACAAGGCAGCCGACGCACCGTATCGTTGAAGCGCTTCAGTTAAAGCAGTAAATGCAGCAATCACGGCCTGTTGTCGGGCCGGGCGCCGCGGCCTGAACGCCGCGGCACGGCGCACCTGTGCGGCTGTTCTGGCGTTATGCCAGCCACAAGTGCCAAAGAACAATGCCTGACGATGGCCTAACGATGAACCGGTAATCATGGAATTCACGACCGTACTGTTCTACATCTTCGCGCTGCTCCTGGTCGTTTCAGGGCTGAAGGTGATCACCTCGCGCAACCCGGTGTCGTCCGCACTGTTTCTGGTGCTGGCGTTCTTCAACGCAGCCGCGATCTGGATGCTGCTGCAGGCCGAGTTCCTTGCGATCCTGCTGGTGCTGGTCTACGTCGGCGCGGTGATGGTGCTGTTCCTGTTCGTCGTGATGATGCTGGACATCAACATCGACGTGCTGCGCAAAGACTTCAAACGCTTCGTGCCAATGGCCACCCTGGTGGGCGCGATCATCGTGATCGAAACCGCACTGATTCTCTGGCACGGTTACGGCGCGACCGCCACGGCGCTGCGCGACACCACCGCCGCCGCGAACGGCATGGGCGACTGGTCGAATACGCGCCTGATCGGCAAGGTCATCTACACCGACTACATCTTTGCGTTCGAAGTGGCCGGTCTGGTGCTGCTGGTGGCGATCATCGCGGCGATTGCGCTGACCACGAGCCACAAGAAAGACAGCAAACGTCAGAACGTCAGCGAGCAGGTCAAGGTACGTGCCCAGGACCGTGTGCGCGTCGTGAAGATGGCGTCGGAAAAGACCGCGGCAACCGTCGCGGCGGAAGAAGCCGCAGCAGCGGCAGCAGCAGCGGCCGACTCGGCACCGGCTAAGAACAGCTGAGCGGACAGGAGATAGAAATCATGTTGACCCTTGCCCATTACCTTGTCCTCGGCGCGATCCTGTTTGCGATCAGCATCGTCGGCATTTTCCTGAACCGTCGCAACGTCATCATCATCCTGATGGCGATCGAACTGATGCTGCTGGCGGTGAACACCAATTTCGTCGCGTTCTCGCATTACCTCGGGGACGTGCATGGTCAGATCTTCGTCTTCTTCGTGCTGACGGTTGCGGCAGCCGAAGCGGCGATCGGACTCGCAATTCTGGTGACCCTGTTCCGTAGCCTCGACACGATCAATGTCGAGGACCTCGATCAGCTCAAAGGTTAATTTCAGGTAAAGCGGTTATGTCAACGACACTCAATGAAAACCTGCTGCTGGCGATCCCGCTGGCACCGCTGGCTGGCTCCCTGATTGCGGGGCTGTTCGGGAAAGCGGTAGGGCGAGCCGGTGCACACACGGTTACGATCCTCGGCGTCGCGATCGCGTTCATCCTCTCGTCAATCGTCTACTTCCAGGTGATGGACGGCGCGAGCTTCAACGCGACCGTCTACGAATGGATGTCGATCGGCAAGACGAAGTTCGAGATCGGCTTCCTGGTCGACTCGCTGACGGCGATGATGATGTGCGTGGTGACCTTCGTGTCGCTCATGGTGCACATCTACACGATCGGCGACATGGCCGACGACGATGGCTACCAGCGCTTCTTCTCGTACATCGCGCTGTTCACGTTCTCGATGCTGATGCTCGTGATGAGCAACAACTTCCTGCAGCTGTTCTTCGGCTGGGAAGCGGTGGGTCTGGTGTCGTACCTGCTGATCGGCTTCTACTTCACGCGTGAGAGCGCGATCTACGCGAACATGAAGGCGTTCATCGTGAACCGCATCGGCGACTTCGGGTTCCTGCTCGGCATCGGCCTGCTGTTCGCTTTCGCCGGTTCGATGAACTACGGGGACGTTTTCGCGAAGCGCACCGAACTCGCGGCATTGAGCTTTCCGGGCACGGACTGGGGTCTGCTGACGGTCGCCTGCATCTGCCTCTTCATCGGCGCGATGGGTAAGTCGGCGCAGTTCCCTCTGCACGTCTGGCTGCCGGATTCGATGGAAGGCCCGACCCCGATCTCCGCACTGATTCACGCGGCAACCATGGTGACGGCCGGTATCTTCATGGTGGCGCGCATGTCGCCGCTGTTCGAGTTGTCGGATAGCGCGCTGTCGTTCATTACCGTAATTGGTGCGATTACAGCGTTGTTCATGGGCTTTCTCGGGATTGTCCAGAACGACATCAAACGCGTGGTGGCTTACTCGACGTTGTCGCAGCTCGGTTACATGACGGTTGCACTGGGCGTGTCGGCATACCCGGTTGCCATCTTCCACCTGATGACGCACGCGTTCTTCAAGGCGCTGCTGTTCCTCGGCGCGGGTTCGGTGATCATCGGCATGCACCACGATCAGGACATGCGCAACATGGGCGGCCTGCGCAAGTACATGCCGATTACGTGGATCACGTCGCTGGTCGGTTCGCTGGCGCTGATCGGTACGCCGTTCTTCTCGGGCTTCTACTCGAAAGACTCGATCATCGACGCAGTGAAGCTGTCGCATCTGCCGGGCTCGGGCTTCGCGTACTTCGCCGTGGTGGCGAGCGTCTTCGTGACCGCGCTGTATTCGTTCCGTATGTACTTCATGGTGTTCCACGGCAAGGAGCGCTTCCGCGATCCGAAGCATCCGGAATCGCCGATGGGCATCGAAGCCGCAGCGCATGCACATGACGCGCACGGCCACGATTCGCATGGTCACGATTCACATGGCCACGGCCATGGTCACGACGACCACGCTCACGAACCGCACGAAACGCCGTGGGTGGTGTGGCTGCCGCTGGTGCTGCTGGCGATCCCCTCGGTGGTGATCGGTGCGATCGCCATCGGCCCGATGCTGTTCGGCGACTTCTTCCAGCACGGCGTGGCGTTCGACAAGGTGATCTTCATCGGCGAAAACCATCCGGCGCTGCATGAGATGGCCGAAGAGTTCCAGGGCTGGGCGGCGATGGGTCTGCACTCGGTCGCGGGTCTGCCGGTCTGGCTGGCGCTCGCGGGTGTGGTGGTCGCGTGGTTCCTGTACCTGGTTCGTCCGGATCTGCCCGCTGTCATCAAGCGCGCGTTCGGTCCGATCTACACGCTGCTCGATAACAAGTACTACATGGACAAGATCAACGAAGTCGTGTTTGCGCGGGGCGCCGTGGCAATTGGCCGTGGTCTCTGGAAGGAAGGCGACGTCGTGGTGATCGACGGCATCGTCAACGGCAGCGCACGCTTTATCGGCTGGTTCGCCGGCGTGATCCGCTTCCTCCAATCCGGCTACATCTACCACTACGCGTTTGCCATGATTATCGGCATGTTGGGGCTCCTGACCCTGTTTGTAACGCTCGGCGGCAAATAAGGCGAGGGACACTAATGCACGCTTATCCGATTCTCAGTATTGCGATCTGGTTGCCGATCCTCGTCGGCCTCCTGGTCCTGGCCATCGGTTCCGACCAGAACCCGGCTCCCGCGCGCTGGATTGCGCTGATCGGTTCGGTCGTCAGCTTCCTCGTGACGATCCCGCTGATTACCGGTTTTGATTCGAGCACCGCCGATCTGCAGTTCGTCGAAAAGGCGAACTGGATCGAGCGCTTCAATATCACGTATCACCTTGGTGTCGACGGCATCTCGATGTGGTTCGTCGTGTTGACCGCATTGATCACGGTGATCGTCGTGATCGCCGCGTGGGAAGTGATCACCAAGAACGTGGGTCAGTACCTGGCCGCGTTCCTGATCCTGTCGGGCATCATGGTCGGCGTGTTCAGCGCGGCCGACGGCATGCTGTTCTACGTGTTCTTCGAAGCGACGCTGATTCCGATGTACATCATCATCGGCGTGTGGGGTGGGGCGAACCGCGTGTACGCGGCGTTCAAGTTCTTCCTGTACACGCTGATGGGCTCGCTGCTGATGCTGGTCGCGTTGCTGTACCTGTACGTCGAGACCGGCACGTTCGACCTCGCCACGTGGCAGCATGCGCAGATCGCCATGACGCCACAGGTGCTGCTATTCATAGCGTTCTTCCTGGCCTTCGCCGTGAAGGTGCCGATGTGGCCGGTTCACACGTGGTTGCCTGACGCCCACGTGGAAGCGCCGACCGGCGGCTCAGTCGTGCTGGCCGCGATCATGCTGAAGCTGGGCGCATACGGTTTCCTGCGCTTTTCCTTGCCGATCACGCCGGACGCCAGCCACTTTCTGGCGCCGGTCGTCGTCACGCTGTCGCTGATCGCGGTGATCTACATCGGCCTGGTCGCGATGGTGCAGACGGACATGAAGAAGCTGGTCGCGTATTCGTCAATCGCGCACATGGGTTTCGTGACGCTCGGCTTCTTCATCTTCAACCAGCTCGGCGTGGAAGGTGGGATCGTGCAGATGATCTCGCACGGCTTCGTGTCGGGCGCGATGTTCCTGAGCATCGGCGTGCTGTACGACCGTATGCATTCGCGTCAGATCTCCGATTACGGCGGTGTCGTCAACGTGATGCCGAAGTTCGCGGCGTTCGTCATGCTGTTCTCCATGGCGAATTGCGGCCTGCCGGGCACCTCCGGTTTCGTCGGTGAGTTCATGGTGATCCTGGCTGCAGTCCAGTACAACTTCTGGATCGCGGGCGGCGCGGCAGTCACGCTGATTCTCGGCGCGGCCTACACGCTGTGGATGTACAAGCGCGTGTACTTCGGCGCGATCGCCAACGATCACGTGAAGGGCCTGCTCGACATCAACCGTCGCGAATTTTTCATGCTGGCAGTGCTTGCCGCACTGACGCTGTTCATGGGCCTGTATCCGAAGCCCTTTACCGATGTGATGCACGTATCCGTGGAAAACCTCCTCGCCCACGTTGCGCAGTCAAAGCTGCCGTTGCCTCAGTAACGCCGAGCGAGGAATTAAAGACCATGCAAAACGCCCCTATGACTGCTCTGTTGCCCGACGCGCTGCTGATGCTCGCGGTTGTCGTCGCGTGGCTCAACGACACGTTCGTCGGCCAGGCCGGTCGCCGTACCACGTACTTCATCGCGTTCTTCTCGTCGCTGGTCGCCGGCGTCTGGTTCGCAATGAACGCGTTCGACCCCCAAGTGCGCTACTACTTCGGCCACATGTACGTGGTGGACTCGTTCGCCAACGTGATGAAAGCGGTGGTGACGCTCGGCTACGCGGTGTCGATCGTCTATTCGCGACGTTACCTCGAAGATCGCGGGCTGTTCCGCGGCGAGTTCTTCCTGCTGGGCATGTTCTCGTTGCTCGGCCAGCTCGTCATGATCTCGGGCAACAACTTTCTGACGCTGTATCTCGGCCTGGAACTGATGTCGCTGTCGCTGTACGGTGTGATTGCCTTGCGTCGTGACGCGGCGCCGTCGAACGAAGCGGCCATGAAGTACTACGTGCTCGGCGCGCTGGCTTCCGGCTTCCTGTTGTACGGCATTTCCATGTTGTACGGTGCGACCGGTTCGCTCGACCTGAACGAAGTGTTCAAGGCGATCGGCACGAGCCACTACGACCCGAGCGTGCTGCTGTTCGGCGTGATCTTCATCGTGGCGGGCGTGGCGTTCAAGATGGGCGCGGTGCCGTTCCACATGTGGGTGCCCGATGTCTATCAAGGCGCACCGACGGCAATGACTCTGCTGGTCGGCGGCGGTCCGAAGGTTGCCGCGTTTGCCTGGGGTCTGCGCTTTCTCGTGATGGGTCTGCTGCCGCTCGCGGTCGAATGGCAGGAAATGCTGGTGATCCTCGCGGCGCTGTCGCTGATCGTCGGCAACATCACCGGTATCGTGCAACGCAACGTCAAGCGGATGCTCGCGTACTCGGCGATCTCGAACATGGGTTTCGTGCTGCTGGGTCTGCTGGCCGGCGTGGTTGATCACAAGACCACGGGTGCGGCCAACGCGTACGGCTCGGCCATGTACTACAGCATCGTCTACCTGATCACGACGATGGGCACGTTCGGCGTCATCATGCTGCTGGCGCGCCGCGATTTCGAAGCGGACACGCTCGAGGACTTCAAGGGCCTGAATCAACGCAGCCCGGTGTTCGCGTTCGTGATGATGATCATGATGTTCTCGCTCGCCGGCATTCCGCCCGCGGTCGGCTTCTACGCGAAGCTCGCGGTGCTGCAGGCCACCATGAATGCCGGTTTGACCTGGCTGACGGTGCTGGCCGTGATCACCTCGTTGTTCGGCGCGTTCTACTACCTGCGTATCGTCAAGCTGATGTATTTCGACGATCCGCAAGACAAGTCGCCCATCCTCGCCGACACCAGCACGCGTGCTTTGCTCGCGTTCAACGGTGTGGCCGTGCTGGTGCTCGGTATCGTGCCGGATCCGCTGTTGAAGGCCTGCCTGCAGGCTATCCAGCACACGCTGCTGCTCTGATGTCGGCAGCGGGTTGGTTTATCGTGCTGTTGGCGCTGGTCGGCGCCAACCTGCCGTTCCTGAATCAGCGCCTCTTCGCCGCCGTGCCGTTGAAAGCGGTGAAGAAAAGCGCCTGGATCCGGATTGCCGAATTGATCGTGCTGTATTTCGTGATCGGCGCGCTCGGTTTTCTGCTGGAAGCGCGCGCGGGTAACCGCTTCGAACAGGGTTGGCAGTTCTACGCCATCACGTTCGCGCTCTTCGTGGTGTTCGCGTTCCCTGGCTTCACCTTCCAGTATCTCGTCAAACGCCGCTGACGGCGTCTCGCCGTCGGCGCACCATGTCCCCAAGGTCCGCATATGGCTGAACTTCCCGATCACGACGCCGCGCTTACCGAGACCTGTCTCGAGAGCAAAACGATCCATCAAGGGCCGTTTCTGACGCTCAAGTGCGACACCGTTCGTCTGCCGGACGGCAAGCACGCCACGCGCGAATATGTTCAGCATTCCGGCGCCGTGATGGTGATTCCATTATTCGACGACGGCCGCGTGCTGCTGGAAAGCCAGTATCGCTATCCGATGGGCAAGGTCATGGTCGAGTATCCGGCCGGCAAGCTCGATCCGAACGAAGGCGCGTTGGCCTGCGCGAAACGTGAGTTGCGGGAAGAGACGGGTTATACCGCGCGCGAGTACGTTTATCTGACGCGCATTCACCCGATCATTTCCTATTCGACCGAATTCATCGACATCTACCTCGCGCGCGGTTTGACCGCCGGTGAGCGCAAGCTCGACGAAGGCGAATTTCTCGAACTGTTCACGGCGACAGTGCCTGAGATGTCCGAGTGGGTGCGCACGGGCAAGGTTACTGATGTGAAGACGGTGATTGGCACATTCTGGCTGGAGAAGGTGTTGTCGGGTGCGTGGCCGTTGGCGGAACCGGAATAACGTCGGTAGCGAAGAAGCTGCGCGCTGCGCGCCGCTTCGGAAGTCTGAGAAAAGCCCCTGCCGGTCTAAGACCGGCAGGGGCTTTGTCATTGCAGGTTGCGAAATCTCTGCAACCGCGAGTGTGTTTGCCGGTGCCTTGAAATGTGTCCTTTGTCTTATGCCATCCGGCGGACTCGTCGCACAGCCGCCGTCGCTCTAGTATCGACCTTTGAGAGCGGGCACCACGATTTGTTTATTTCGGATAGCGAAGTTGTGGGGACTCTCGATTCTTTCGAGTGGCGATCAGGTTGTCACTTGACAACCTGATCGCCACTCGCTAAATTGGAGGACATTAGATGGTTCGAGGAACCCACTCTAAGAAAGAGGTCGAAGCGGCGTTGGCGTATGCCGAAAGAAATGGCTGGCGTGTTCAGGGCGGCGGCAAAGGTCACGCCTGGGGAAAAATGTACTGTCCTGATAAAGACGCGGAGTGTCGGTGCGGCGAGTTCTGCATATCGAGCGTCTGGAGCACGCCGAGGAATCCCGGCAACCACGCCCGACATCTGCGGCGCATCGTCGACAACTGTACGGCTTGCCGGTAGCAGAAGCGTTCTGTTGGCGAAAGCCTTGGGCTGATCGAAGGCAGGAGTAACTTATGGAATATGTGTTCACCTTGAAGTACCGGCTCGCGGCGCAAGACTGCGATCTTGACGCGATCGTCGAGCGTCTGGGCGAGGCCGGGTGCGACGATGCGACCGTCGGCGTCGGGCAACCGGGCCGCATCGCGCTGTTTTTTACGCGCGAAGGCGAGTCCGCATTCGAGGCGCTGGTCAGTGCTCTGCAGGACATCAAGCGCGTGGTGCCGACAGCACGTCTCGTCGAGGCGGGCCCCGATTTTGTCGGCCTCACCGACGTCGCCGAAGTCGCTGGTGTGTCGCGGCAAAACATGCGCAAGCTGATGCTGAGCCACGCAATTGATTTTCCGCCGCCGGTCCACGAGGGCAGTGCATCGGTATGGCATCTGTCGGACATCCTTGATTGGCTCGCTGCGCGCGGCGGTTATGAAATCAAGGCAGACGTGTTCGACATCGCGAGAGCGGTCAAGCAGATCAACCTCGCTAAAGAGGCACGCGAGCTCGAACCGCGGCTTGGTCGTCAACTGGAATGTCTCGTGGCATAGAAGCAGCGCGGCGGCGAGCGTGCGAAGGCGCGCAGACGTTTGTGACCGGCAAGCCCATCTGTCTTCCGGAACACCTTCGGCAGGCGTTTGCGCAAAGCGTTAAAATCGCCCACCGCGTCCGAATTGTCAGCGACCTCCGGCGTCGGCGCCTTCGTCCGTAAATTTTTACGAACGACCGTTCACAAATTTCCGTTTTGCGCTAAACTGGCACGCAAGCCCTGATTCCACATGAAGGTCCTCGATTTACAGTGTCCGCATGGCCATCGGTTCGAAGGCTGGTTCGCTTCGGCAGATGACTTTGAATCGCAGCAGTCCCGCAAGCTCGTCGAATGTCCGATCTGCGGCGCGAACGAGGTTAGCCGTTTGCCGTCGGCGCCGCGCCTGAACCTGTCGGGTGCGACCGAAACGAAAGCGCCAGCGGGCGCAGGGGAAATGCAGGCGCGTGTGATGCGTGCCTTGCGCGAGGTACTGGAAAAGACCGAGAACGTGGGCGACCGCTTCGCCGAGGAAGCACGGCGCATTCACTACAATGAAGCGCCTGCACGCAATATTCGCGGTGTCACGACACCGGAAGACGCGAGAGCCTTGGTCGAAGAAGGCATCGAAGTGATGCCGCTACCGGTCCCGGCTGCCTTGAAGGAACCGCTGCAATAGCGCAGTGGCTCACTGGCGGCGGGTGGTGGCGGCCAGGAGACACGACGCATGAATCTGGACTATTCCTCCGCTGATAACGCGTTCCGCGCGGACATCCGCGCCTGGCTCGAAGCGAATCTGCCTCGCGAGTTGAGCGACAAAGTACTCAATCACAAGCGCCTTACCCGCGAAGACTTCGCCGGCTGGCACAAGCTGCTCGGCACGCGCGGCTGGTCGGCGATCGCGTGGCCGAAAGAATATGGCGGCCCGGGCTGGGACGCGACTCAGCGGCACATCTGGGACGAAGAGTGTGCGCGTATCGGCGCGCCGTCCGTGCTGCCTTTCGGTGTCTCCATGGTGGCGCCCGTGTTGATGAAGTACGGCAACGAGGCGCAGAAGCGCCATTATTTGCCGCGCATTCTCGATGGCACTGATTGGTGGTGCCAGGGCTATTCCGAGCCGGGCTCGGGTTCCGATCTGGCCTCGCTGCGCACACGCGCCGAGCGCGTCGGCGACCATTACGTGGTCAACGGTCAGAAAACATGGACCACGCTCGGCCAGTACGCCGACATGATGTTTTGCCTCGTGCGCACGGACAGCGGTGCCAAAAAGCAGGAGGGCATCTCGTTCCTGCTGATCGACATGAAAACGCCGGGCATCACTGTGCGGCCGATCATTACGCTCGACGAAGACCACGAAGTCAACGAAGTCTTTTTCGAAGACGTGAAGGTGCCAGTCGAGAATCTGGTCGGCGAAGAAAATCGCGGCTGGACTTACGCGAAGTATCTCCTCGGCCACGAGCGCACAGGCATCGCGCGGGTTGGCCAGTCGAAGCGCGAACTCGTTTTCCTGAAACGGCTTGCATTGAATCAGAAAAAGAACGGCAAGCCGCTGCTGCAAGACCCAGTGTTCGCCGCGAAAGTCGCGAGCCTCGAGATCGAGTTGATGGCGCTCGAAGTCACCGTGCAACGCGTGGTCGCGAATGAAACCGGCGGACGTGGACCGGGACCGGAAGCGTCGATGCTGAAGATCAAGGGCACGGAAGTGCAGCAAGCGCTGACCGAACTGATGTTCGAAGCGGTCGGCCCACTCGCCGCACCGTTCGACGTACCGTTCCTCGAAGGCGAACGCGAACACAGCGTGGCCGGCGACGACGATGCCGCGCCCTTGGCCGCGTACTACTTCAACTTCCGCAAGACGTCGATTTACGGCGGCTCGAACGAAATTCAAAAGAACATCATCGCGCAGATGATTCTCGGACTTTGAGGAGCGGCGCATGGACTTCACTTTCAACGACGAGCAACAGCAATTCGCCGACGCGCTGCGCCGCTATCTGGACAAAAGCTACGGGTTCGAAGCGCGCCAGGCGATCGTGAGATCGGAAACCGGCGTGTCGGACGCGCATTGGGCCGCGTTTACCGAACTGGGCCTGACAGCATTGCCGGTGCCGGAAGCGCAAGGCGGCTTCAACGGCGGCCCGATCGACATGCTGGTGGTCATGCAGGAACTCGGTCGCGCGCTGGTCGTCGAGCCTTATTGGGCGACTGCGGTCGGCATCGAGGCGTTGCGCCTCGCGGGTAGCGACCGGGGCGAAGACGCGTCGTTGCTCGAACGCGCGGCTCAAGGCGAGATCAAACTGGCGGTGGCATTTCACGAACCGCACGCACGCTACGACCTGTTCGCGCTCGAGACAACCGCAAGCGGCCACGGCGAGCAGTTCACACTGACCGGCACGAAGTCTGTGGTGCAGCATGGCGCGCAAGCGGATCACTGGATCGTGCCGGCCCGGCTGAACGGCGAGATCGCGCTTTTCGTCGTGGCGCGCAATGCGGCGGGCGTCAAGATCGCGGACTACCGCACGATCGACGGCCAGCGTGCCGCCACACTCGAATTCAACGGCACGCCCGCGCGCCGGCTTGCCGGCCAACACGCCGGCGCGGCCGCGCTCGAACATATCGCGGATTACGGCACGGTGCTGTTGTGCGCCGAGGCGATCGGCGCGCTGGATGCCTTGAACCTCGCCACCGTCGACTACACCAAGACGCGCCAGCAGTTCGGCCAGCCGATCGCGCGATTTCAAGCGTTGCAGCACCGTATGGTCGAGATGCTGATTCACGCCGAACAGGCGCGTTCTGTCACGTATCTGGCCGCGATGCGCTATGCCAGCACGGATGCGGACGAACGTCGCCGCGCGGTTTCCGCCGCGAAGGCGCGGGTCGGTCAGGCCGCGCGGTTCGTCGGCCAACAGGCGGTTCAGTTGCACGGCGGCATGGGCGTCACGAACGAAGTGGCCGCGGCGCATCTGTTCAAGCGGCTTGCTATCATCGAAACCACATTGGGCGATGTCGATCACCATCTCGCGCGGTTCGCCGCGCTACCCGGCTTCGTGACTGCCGAAGCCTGATCAGACATTCGAATCGGATACAAGGAGGTGCGACGATGGGTCTGAGTTACGAGGACTTGATAGTCGGGACGAGCATCGAAATCGGCAAGCACACGTTCACGCGCGAAGAGATCGTCGAGTTTGCACAGAAGTTCGATCCGCAGCCGTTTCATCTGGATGAAGCCGCGGCTGCCGAATCGCCGTTTCGCGGCTTGGTCGCGAGTGGCTGGCATACCTGTTCGGTCATGATGGGCATGCTGGTGCGCAACGCGTTCGCGGGTTCCACGTCGATGGGCTCACCCGGTATCGACGAAATCCGTTGGTTGAAGCCGGTGCGGGTCGGGGACACGATCACCATGATGAACGCCGTGCTCGACAAGCGCATCTCGGAGAGCAAGCCCGATCGAGGTATCGTGTCGACGCAGTGGGAGGGCATCAATCAGCATGGCGAAACCGTGATCACGGTGCGCTCGAAGGGACTGTTCGGCCTGCGCAATCCGGGCGCCGCGTCATGACGGACAGCGCGGCGCCTTCTGCCGCAACGTTCGGCAGCGCCACGGCCCTGGGCGCGTTGGTGGGCGCCGAGCCGCTCGTGAGCGAATGGCTGACGGTGGATCAGGCGAGCGTCGATCGTTTCGCCGAAGCGACCGGCGATCATCAATGGATTCACGTCGACCCGGAGCGGGCGCGGCGCGAGTCACCGTTCGGCGGTCCTGTGGCGCACGGTTTCCTGACGCTGTCGTTGATCCCGGCGCTGCTCGGTAAGACGGTGGCACTCGAGCAGCGCATGGGCGTCAATTACGGCTTGAATCGCGTGCGGTTTACGTCGCCGGTGCCGGTCGGCTCTCAGTTGCGCGCGAAGTTCGCGGTCGAGTCCGTGACCGAAGTCGAAAAAAACGGTGTGCAAGTGGTGTGGAATGTGACGCTGGAGCGGCAGGGCAGTGAGCGGCCTGTGTGTGTCGCGGAGTTCATCACGCGGCATTATTTCTAGCGTTGCAGCGGGCGCATGCAAGGCAAAAAAAGCGCGAGCGGCATTCATGCCGGCTCGCGCTTTTTCAATGATGCAGATTCAGATGCCGCGGCGAATTCAATGTTTCGCGTATTGGGTCGCACCGAACAGTATTTCCTTCGCCTTGTCGTCCATGAGCGGTTGGCGCGCGGACGCCAGCACTTCCACACCACGCACCACTGCCGCACGCGCGGCGATCTCTTCATGCCAGCGCTTTACATTCGGAAACGCATCGAGTTCCAAGCCCTGGTTTTGCCACGAACGCGTCCACGGGAAGGCGGCGATGTCCGCAATCGTATAGTCGTTACCCGCGAGATATTTCGTCTTGCCGAGTTGCGTGTCCATCACGCCATATAGACGCTTCGTCTCGTTCGTGTAACGGTTGACCGCGTATTCAATCTGTTCCGGCGCGTAGTTGCGGAAGTGGTGCGTTTGACCGAGCATCGGACCCAGGCCGCCCATCTGGAACATCAGCCATTGCAATGTCGAATAGCGCGCGGCCGGATCGGTCGGCAGAAACTTGCCGGTTTTCTCGGCGAGATAAATCAGAATCGCGCCCGATTCGAACAAGGCGAACGGCTGGCCGCCGGCGCCCTTGGGCCCCTCGGAATCGACGATGGCCGGGATCTTGTTGTTCGGGCTGATGGCGAGAAACTCGGGTTTGAACTGGTCGCCCGCGCCGATATTCACACCGTGGACGTTGTACGCGAGGCCCGTTTCCTCGAGCATGATGTGAACCTTGTGGCCGTTCGGGGTCGCCCAGCTATAGACGTCGATCATCGTATCTCCTTTGTTTCGTGAAAGCGGCGCCTCGAAGGGCGCCGCAGTTGACGAAAATTAGAGCATAGATCGCGCGATGCTGCTTGCGGCGCCGCGAGTCGGTCGCGACATCGCAGCAACAGGCATGGTCGCGCGACTCGACCTCAAACCCGCGTGATCGGCGTCTCCACACGAGCGGCCGCGCCGGCATCCATATAACGCGCGAGTTCGAGCTTGGCGATCGCGTTGCGATGCACCTCGTCGGGACCGTCGGCGAAACGCAGCGTTCGTGCCGACGCGTAGGCATACGCTAGCGGGAAGTCGTCGCTGACACCGCCGCCGCCGTGCGCCTGAATTGCCCAGTCGATCACCTGACACGCCATGTTCGGCGCGACGACCTTGATCATGGCGATCTCGCCGCGCGCGCCCTTGTTGCCGACGGTGTCCATCATGTAGGCCGTTTTCAGGGTGAGGAGGCGCGCCTGTTCGATCATGCAGCGCGCTTCGGCGATACGCTCCTGCGTGACGCCTTGCGCGGCGACCGGCTTGCCGAACGCGACACGTTGCAGCGAGCGTTTCGCCATCAATTCGAGCGCGCGTTCAGCAAGACCGATCAAACGCATGCAGTGATGGATGCGTCCCGGTCCGAGTCGGCCCTGCGCGATTTCGAAGCCACGGCCTTCACCGAGCAGCATGTTGCCGGCCGGCACGCGCACATTTTCGAGCGTGATTTCCATGTGCCCGTGCGGCGCGTCGTCGTAACCGAAGACGGTGAGCGGGCGATGCACGGTGATGCCGGTGGCGTCGGCGGGAATCAGAATCATCGACTGCTGCTGATGGCGCGGCGCTTCCGGATCGGTCTTGCCCATGACGATATAGATCTTGCAGCGCGGATCGCCCGCGCCGGACGACCACCACTTGTGGCCATTGATCACGTAGTAATCGCCATCGCGCACGATGCTGGTCTGGATATTGGTCGCATCCGACGACGCCACTTCAGGTTCCGTCATCAGAAACGCCGAACGGATCTGACCTTGCAGCAGCGGTTCGAGCCACGCGCGCTTGTTGTCGTCGCTGCCGTAGCGCTCGATCGTTTCCATGTTGCCGGTGTCGGGCGCGTTGCAGTTGAATACTTCAGGCGCCCAAGGCACGCGGCCCATGATCTCGCACAACGGCGCGTATTCGAGATTCGTCAAGCCCGCACCGCGCACGGAGTCGGGCAGGAACAGGTTCCATAAGCCGGCGTCGCGCGCTTTCTGTTTGAGTTGTTCGATCAGTTCGGTTGGCAGCCACGCGTTGCCGTTCTGGCGATTGCGTGCGATTTCCGCGTAGAACGCCTGCTCGTTCGGATAGATGTGTTCGTCGAAGAATGCGAGCAGTTTCTCGCGCAACGCCTGAACCTTCGGGGTGTAGTCGAAATTCACGTAAGACCTCGCGGATGATGAGTAACGAACGACGTTTGTTCGGGGCGCAGCATGATGCACACCCGGACGCGCGACTTAGCGCGCGATTCCGGTCAGCGCACTTTCTGCGCGTAGCGCCAGGCGAGTTCGGCCATCGGCTTCGCGCGACGGCCGGCGTCGAGTGCCTGAGCGCTGGCCGCGGTGCCGTCGACGACGCGTTTCATGATGCCTTGCAGGATCGCGGCAATGCGAAACATGTTGTACGCCAGGTAGAAATTCCAGTCGCCGTGAATCTCGAAGCCGGTGCGTTGACAATAGCGTTCGACGTACTCGCGCTCGTCGGGAATGCCGAGGGCCGCGCAATCGAGGCCCGCGATGCCGCGGAATTGCGTCGGGTCGACGTGCCACGCCATGCAGTGATACGCGAAGTCGGCGAGCGGATCGCCGAGCGTCGACAACTCCCAGTCGAGCACCGCGAGCACGCGCGGCTCGTCGGGATGAAAAATCAGATTGTCGAGCCGGTAGTCGCCATGCACGACCGATGCGCGCTCACCCGTTTCGGCCGGCATATGCTGCGGCAGCCATTCGATCAGGCGCTGCATCGCGTCGATCGGCTCGGTCTCGGATGCGATGTACTGCTTGCTCCAGCGGCCGATCTGGCGCACGAAGTAATTGCCTGGCTTGCCATAGTTGGCGAGACCGACAGCCGTGACGTCCACGCTGTGCAGCGCCGCGATCACGCGGTTCATTTCGTCGTAGATGGCGGCGCGCCCGGCGGGCGTCATGCCGGGCAACGATTGATCCCACAGCACGCGGCCTTCGACGAACTCCATCACATAGAACGCGCGGCCGATCACGCTTTCGTCCTCGCACAAGGCGAGCATTTTTGCGACCGGCACGTCAGTGTCGGCGAGCGCATGCATCACGCGGTATTCGCGTTCGACGGCGTGCGCTGACGGCAGCAGTTTCGCCGCCGGCCCTGGCTTGGCGCGCATCACATACGAACGCGACGGCGTGAGCAGTTTGAACGTGGGATTGGACTGACCACCGGCGAATTGCTCCAGCGTGAGCGGCCCGGAAAATCCGTCGACATGCTGGGTCAGCCAGGCGGCGAGCGCATCGGTGTCGAAGCGTTGCCGCTCGCTGACCGGGCGCGTGCCCTCGAAGTCCGAATAGTCCGGTCGGTGTTCTGGTTCGCCGGTCTGTGTGGCTTGCACCATCTGTCTCCTCCAGTTCGGGGTTCAGCTACGCTTGTATTGAATGAATTGTGCGTAGAGCATTTCCATCGTGGTGTTGCGGACGTCGCGATGCAGCGGCGACGGCGGTGAATAGTTGATCGTGCGCAGCACCCAGTCGCGCGGGGCAGCGCCGACGTCGAGCGCGTTGATGCAGCCGGTGGCTTGCGCCAGATGGCCGAAGAACGTGCGGCCGCCGGCGGTGATCGCATGCGACAGGATTGCCCGATTCACACCACCGTGCAGCACGAGCAGCACGGTGTCCCACGACGTGTCTTCTCGCAACGCCGCGACCGCGGGCAAGACGCGATCGAACAGGGCGCCGATGGTCTCGCCGTCGAGAAAGCGCGTGCTGTCCGGCACGATGCCATCGAACACGCCGAGAAACGCGGCCTCGATATCCTGCGGCGGAATATTGCCGAGCTTGCCGCCGCGAATCTCTTCCCAGGCAGGCTCGATTTCGAGTTCGATCTGCTGGCCGGTCTCGGCCAACACGCGCCGCGCGGTTTCGATGGTGCGCGGCAAGCCACTGACGATCACCCGGTCGAAGCGGACCTGCTGTTCGGCGAACACGCGGCCCGCCGCGCTGGCCTGTTCGCGGCCGTTGGCGTTCAGGGGCACGGTTTCGGGATCGATCGCGCGGCCGGAGTCGTCGAAGTAGGTGACGTCGCCGTGACGCATCAGAAAGATGCGGCGGCGCTTGGGCAGCTGGTAGTCAGGCATCGTCCCTTCGCTCACTTGTAGACCGGCGCGCGTTTTTCGAGGAACGCGGAAATGCCTTCCAGCCCTTCACGGTGATGCAGCGAAGCCACAAAGCTGTCGCGCTCCGCCACGAGATGATCGGCGAGCGGCTGCGTGCCGGCTGCGCTGATCAACCCCTTGATGCGCGCGACCGAGTTAGGCGAAATCTTGCCGATCTCGTCGGCCCAGGCAATCGCGGAATCGCGCACGGCACCGGTCTTGACCAGTTTGTTGACGACGCCGAGTTCATGCAGACGCGTGGCGCCGATTGGTTTGCCTTCGATCAGCACTTCGGTGGCCAATTGACGCGGCAGGGCTTGAGCGAGAAACCACGAACCGCCGCCGTCGGGCGTCAGGCCGACACGTGCATACGACATGACGAACTTGGCATCGTCCGCGGCGACGATCAGGTCGCACGCGAGCGCGAGCGAGAATCCCGCGCCGGCTGCGGCGCCATCGACGGCGGCGATCACCGGCTTCGACGATAGACGCAGCGCCGAGATCCATTCGCCGAGCAGATCGATGCTTTCGGCTTGGACGGACGGATCTTTCGCACGGTTTTCCAGCAGGCGGTTCAGATTGCCGCCCGCGCAAAAGAAGTTGTCGGCGCCGGTAATTACGACGGCGCGAATCGACGGATCGCGCTCCACTGAGTCGAGCGCCTCGATGCCGGCGGCGTACATGTCCGGATGCAGCGCGTTGCGTGCGCCGGGGTTCGAAAGCGTGAGGACCAGCGTCGATTCGCTTTCGGTGGGGCGCGAGGTCAGCAGTTCGGCGCTCATTGTTGCGTCTCCAGGGTCTGCGTTTCGGTATCGGCCGCGTCGCGCTGAGTGAGCGACAGGCCAAGCTGGGCGCGTCGCGCAAGCCAGGGCGACGGACGATAGCGCGGATCGCCGAGCACACTGAACATGTTGCGCAAGATCGCGAGAATGGTCGTCGAGCCTAGCGCGTCGCCGAGGGCAAGCGGGCCGCGCGGGTAGCCGAGGCCGAGCGTGACGGCAAGGTCGATATCGTCCGGCGTGGCGATCTGTTTTTGCGCGATGTCGCAGCCGATATTGACGATGGTCGCCACCACCCGTTGCGCGACGAAGCCGGTCGAGTCGCGGATCACGGTGACGGGCACGCCGTCGGCGGCAAAGAGCGCGTGCGCCGTGTCACGCGCGGCGCGCGTGGTGGCGGGTGTGGACATCAACGTGCGGCGTTGCGCGCCGACGAGCGGGAAGAGCGCATCGATGGCGACGACGCGGCTGGCGTCGAGTGCTTCGTCGACAGCGGCCGTGGTCGCATCGTGGCCGAACGGTGTGACGACGATCAGCGAATTCGCTGCGGGCGTAGCGCCGTCGTCGAGTTTCACGCCGGCTTTCTCAATGAGTTGCACGACGGCATCGTGAGCTTGCGGATAACGCTTGCTGACCCACACGCTGGCCGGCAATTCAGTCGGCGCGGGCGCTTCGGCAGGCACTTGCTGCTTGCCCTCTTCGTAGCGATAAAAGCCTTCGCCCGTCTTGCGGCCGATCAATCCGCCCGCGAGCCGCGTGCCGGTGATGGGCGACGGCGTGAAGCGCGGCTCTTCATAGAACTGGTGATAGATCGACTCCATCACCGGATGCGAGACGTCCAGCGCCGTCAGATCGAGCAACTCGAACGGCCCGAGGCGAAAGCCTGCCTGCTCGCGCATGATGCGGTCGATGTCGGCGAAACTGGCCACGCCTTCACCCGCCACGCGCAAGCCTTCGGTATTCATGCCACGGCCCGCGTGATTCACGATGAAGCCGGGCATATCTTTCGCGCGCACCGGCGTGTGACCCATGCGGCGCGCGAGATCCATCAGCGCGTCACCGGCCGCGGGGTCGCTGCGTAGACCGTCGATCACTTCGACCACCTTCATCAACGGCACGGGGTTGAAGAAGTGATAACCGACCACGCGCGACGAGTCACTGCAGCCGGCGGCAATCGCCGTGATGGACAGCGAAGACGTATTGGACGCCAGCACGCAGTTGCCGCTCACGACGGTTTCGAGTTCGCGGAACAGTGCCTGCTTCACGTCGAGTTTCTCGACAATCGCCTCCACGACCAGATCGCAACCGGCCAGCTCGCCGATGCTTTGCGCGCCGCTCACGTTCGCGAGCGCCGCAAGCGAGCGCGCCTGGTCGAGCTTGCCTTTGGCGGTCAATTTGGCGAAAGTCTCGGCAAGGTAGTCGCGCGCGGCGCCGATCGCGGCAGGGTTAGTGTCGTACAGACGCACGGTGAGACCGGCCAGTGCGGCGATCTGGGCGATGCCGCGGCCCATTGCTCCGGTTCCGACAATGCCAATAGTCTCGATGCTGAAATTGCGAGAGGTCATTGTGATGCTCGACTCCATGGTTATTTTAGAATAGTACGATCGTGCAATTTACTGGATGATTGAACGAAGGCCGCTGCTTTGACGTTGACGGGCGGTCGCATACAACTCAAGGGAAGGAGACACCTGATGATCAAGCTGTGCGGTTTCGCGCTCTCTAACTATTACAACAAAGTGAAGTTCGTGCTGCTCGAACACGGCATTCCGTTCGAGGAAGTGTCCGTGAAGCCCAGTCAGGACGAGGCGATGCTCGAGCATTCGCCGCTCGGCAAAGTGCCTTATCTGCAGACTGAAGACGGCGATCTGTGCGAGTCGCAATGCATCGTCGAGTATCTGGCCGCGCGTTTTCCCGACAAGGCGATTTTCTCCGCCGACCCATGGGAAGCGGCCAAGGAGCGCGAACTGATCATGTTCGTCGACGTGCATCTCGAACTGACCGCGCGCAATCTCTACAAGGAAGCGTTCTTCGGCGGCACCGTGACCGACGCGACCAAGGGGCGCGTGGAGAAACTGCTCAAGCACCACATTGCCGGCTTCAAACGGATCGCGAAGTTCGGGCCGTATCTGATGGGCGAACGCTTCAGCGTGGCGGATACGGCCGGGTATGTGAGCTTGCCGCTGGTGGGCATGGCAACGCAGACCATTTACGGCAGCGATTTTCTGGTCGACGCCGGCATTGACTGGAAGAGCTATGTGAAAGCGATCAACCCCAGGCCGGCCGCGCAGCGTGTGACCGAGGACCGCAAGGCGCATATCGCGGCATCGCGCCCTGCTTGACGGGCGTTGCCCCGAAGGAAGCGGACCGGCGCGTGCCGCGCACGCCGGGGCCGCTGCGCGCGATGGCGAGGAACGTAGGTTCGTTCGCAGCATCGCGCGGGACATGCTAGAGGCGCGCCAGCCGCTCGAGCGCGGTGGCGAGTGTGTTTTCCTGCTTGGCGAAGCAGAAGCGCACCACGCCCGACTCATGGGCCTCGTGATAGAACGCCGAGACGGGAATGGCCGCGACGCCGATCTCGCCGGTCAGCCATTGCGCGAATTCGGCTTCGGGCAAGTCGCTGATCGCCGAATAGTCGACGCACTGAAAGTACGTGCCCGTGCACGGCAACAGCTTGAAGCGCGAATTCGCGAGGCCGGCGCGGAAGAAGTCGCGCTTCTTCTGATAAAACGCCGGCAAGTCGAGATACGGAGACGGATCTTTCATGTAGTCGGCGAGGCCGATCTGCATTGGCGTGTTCACCGTGAACACGTTGAACTGGTGCACCTTGCGGAACTCGGCGGTGAGCGCGGCGGGCGCGGCCACGTAGCCGACCTTCCAGCCCGTCACGTGGTAGGTCTTGCCGAAGCTCGATACCACGAAACTGCGTTGCGCCAGTTCCGGATAGCGGGCCACGCTCTCGTGCGGCGCGCCGTCGTAGACCATGTGTTCATACACTTCGTCGGACAGGATCAGCACGTTGGTGCCGCGCACGATCTCTTCGAGCTTGCGCATGTCATCCGCGCGCCAGACCGTGCCGGTCGGATTGTGCGGCGTGTTGATCAGCAGGAGCCGCGTTTTCGGCGTGATCGCGGCGGCCAGCTTGTCGAACGGGATCGCGTAGTCGGGCGCGTCGAGCGTGACGAATACCGGCTTGCCGCCCGCCAGTTCGATGGACGGCAGGTAGCTGTCGTAGGTCGGCTCGACCACGATCACTTCGTCGCCCGGGTGGACCGTGCACAGAATCGCGGTCAGCAATGCTTGCGTCGCGCCCGCTGTCACGGTGATTTCGGTGGTGGCGTTGTAGCGGCGGCCGTACAGGTTCTCGATCTTGTCCGAGATCGCCTGACGCAGCGGCGCGGCGCCGGCCATTGGCGGGTACTGGTTATGGCCGTCGCGCATGGCGTTCGCGACCGCGTCGACGATCCGCGGATCGCAGTTGAAATCGGGAAAGCCCTGACCGAGATTCACCGCGCCTTTTTCGGCGGCGAGCGCGCTCATCACCGTGAAAATCGTCGTGCCGACATCAGGCAGGCGAGACGGAAACGTGGGACTCGTGGGCGTGTCGTGCGGTGCATTCATGGTGCTGTCCGGAGCGTGGGCAAATGGGTTAGGCAAAGGCGTCGTTTGAAACGGGCGAAGCCTGATTGTAGGGAATCGCGGCGTGGTGTGCGCGCCACGGAACTCACGTTAGCCGTCTGGCCAGGGCCATGCGGCTGAAGAGTCATGCTGTTAAAGGCTCGCCGGCGGCGCTCAGGGACATGCCGATGGCGGCGACGAACGGCGCCGGCTGCGCGATCTGAAAGCCGAAGTCACGCGCAATCCGCTTGGCCAGTTTCAGTACCGCGCGATCTTTCGAAACCAGCCAGTCGGCCTGCGCGGCGTGCGCGAGCTCGAGAAACTTCTGGTCGTCGCGGTCTTTGCATTTGGGCAAGGGCTTGGCGTCTTCCGCTTGCGCCTCGGGTTCGACCAGCTGCGCGAGCCGCGCGACGACCGCCAGCGCCGCGGCCTTGTCCACGTTCCGATGCACGAATTGCGGATAGTCGAGCACGTAGGTGAGTTCGGCGAGGCAGCGCGCGTCGATCAGCGCGGCCAGCGCGCCGCTTTCAAGCGCGGCCGCGATCGGCCGCGTGTGCGGGTCGTCGAACACGAGTATGTCGATCCACACATTGGAATCGAGGACGACGCGCAAAGCGTCGGGTGAGGCATGGGAACCGGGCATTCGTTACAATCTGGCTTTCGTCTTTGACCGCCAGGCACGGCGTGCCTGCAAGCCTCTATGATAATCGTTCTGTCGCCGGCGAAATCGCTCGACTACGAAACCCCGCCTCACGTCAAAAAGCACACGATCCCCGATTTTGTCGACGACGCGGCCGAATTGATCGGCGGATTGCGTCGTTTGTCGCCGCAGCAGATCGCCTCCCTGATGGACATTTCGGATCAGCTCGCGCACCTCAATTTTCAGCGTTACGCGCAGTGGTCGCCCAAGTTCGGCACGCACAACGCCAAGCAGGCGGTGCTGGCGTTCAATGGCGACGTGTACGAGGGCTTCAACGCGAAGACGCTCTCGTCGGCGGATCTGGACTATGCGCAGAATCACGTGCGCGTGTTGTCCGGCCTGTACGGTTTGCTGCGTCCACTCGATCTGCTGCAGCCTTACCGGCTCGAAATGGGTACGCGTTTCGCCAACCCGCGCGGCAAGGATCTGTACGCGTTCTGGGGCGAGCGCATCACGCAGGCGTTGAATGCGCAATTGAAGAAGAACGCCGCGGCATCGCGCGTGCTGGTGAACTGCGCATCGGGCGAGTACTTCAAGTCGGTCAAGCCGAAGCTGCTCGAAGCGCCGATCATCACGCCCGTTTTCGAGGACTGGAAGGGCGGCCGCTACAAGATCATCAGCTTTCATGCAAAGCGCGCGCGCGGCTTGATGGCGCGCTATGCCGTGGAAAACCGCCTCGACAGGCCTGAGCAACTGAAGGACTTCGACGCCGACGGCTATGCGTTCGACGCTGATGCCTCGAACGATTCCACTTACGTATTCCGCCGCCGCGTCGCTGAATAAGCGTTGCGCCGCGCATAGAAGCAGGGAAGAACATCATGACGTTATCGATTACAAGCAACTTCGACGCGGGTGCGATCGAAGTGCTGTCCTGCGAAGACGCGGGCAATATCCGCTTGCGCGTGCGGCCGGACAGCCATGCCGAGTTCGCGCAGTGGTTTTATTTCGGTTTGTCGGGCGCGGCGGGCGAGCGCTGCGTGATGACCTTCGAGAATGCGGCCGCGTGTGCCTTCGCCGAAGGCTGGCGCGACTATCAGGCGGTGGCGAGCTATGACCGCGTGAACTGGTTTCGCGTGCCCACGTCCTACGACGGCCGTGTGCTGACGATCGATCACACGCCGGATTTCGACCGTATTTACTACGCGTACTTCGAGCCGTACAGCGAGGAGCGTCATTCGGAGTTTCTCGGGGCGGTGCAGCAGATGCCGCAGGCCACGCTCACCGAATTGGGCACGACCGTCGAAGGCCGGCCCATGTCGCTGCTCACGCTCGGCACGCCGCAAAGCGGCGACACGCCCAAGAAGAAAATCTGGCTGATCGCGCGCCAGCATCCCGGCGAGACGATGGCCGAATGGTTTATCGAAGGTCTCGTGAAGCGGCTCGCGGGTTGGGGCGATTGGGCGGGCGACCCGGTCGCGCGCAAGCTCTACGATCACGCCGTCTTCTACATCGTGCCGAACATGAATCCGGACGGCAGCGTGCACGGCAATCTGCGCACCAATGCGGCCGGAGCGAATCTGAATCGCGAGTGGATGGAGCCGGATGCCACGCGCAGTCCTGAGGTGCTGGTGGTGCGCGACGCGATTCATGCCACCGGTTGCGATCTGTTCTTCGATATTCACGGCGACGAGGCGCTGCCTTACGTGTTCGTGGCCGGCTCCGAAATGCTGCCGGGCTTTACCGAACGGCAAGGGCAGGAGCAGAAAGCGTTCATTGAAGCGTTCAAGCAGGCGAGCCCTGATTTTCAGGACAAGTACGGCTACGCCGCGAGCAAGTATCGCGAGGACGCACTGAAGCTGGCGTCGAAGTACATCGGCAACGAATTCGGTTGTCTGTCGCTCACCCTGGAGATGCCATTCAAGGACAACGCCAATCTTCCCGACGAACGGGTGGGTTGGAACGGCGAGCGTAGCGCGTCGCTCGGCGCTGCGATGCTGCAGGCGATCTTGCGGCACGTGGAAACATTTGCCTGAACATCGCCGCGCATAAAAAACAAGGCACACACTTCACGGTGTGTGCCTTGTTTTCATTGGGGCGCTTGTTTTGACCTGTGGCACCGGCGGCCCGATGCCGCAAGCGTGACCCGTTATTGAGTCTTTTTCTTCGCCGGTGTCTTCTTCGCGGTTGCTTTGTTCGAACTCGTTCGCGACGATTTGCCCGAACTCGGTTTGGAAGACTTCGTGGTCGCCTTCTTCGTCGTTTTGCCGCTCGCCGAGTGCTTGCCTTTGGCGCTTTTATGCTTGCCTGACGACGCTTGCGACCCCGATGGTTCAGCGCTGCGTGCACGGGTCGGCGGCACCGGATCGTTCCAGCTGAACGCCAGCATCTGCGCGCCGACATAGCCGCAGCGGAACTTCAGATCGGCAGGATCGCCGCCGCCACTCTGGCGGATGCCGAGCCCTTCGACGGTGACGATGTTATCTACCTTGACGCGCTGCTTGCCCTCGTCGAACGAATCGTTCCATGGCGTGACCGACGCGTGCGCGCTGTCGAACGAACTAGGTGGAAATTCGACATGGTCGAAGGCGGTCGACGTGCTGGCGACAAAGTTGCCATGAGCCGCGCAGTCCGCAACCAGCGGGTCCGCGTGCATATCATTGACAAATTTGTTGACGAGATCGTTGTGCTGCTCGAGTTGATCGGCGAATGCGGGAGCAGAGCATATGAGCGAGAGACTCGCCGCACATGTTGCCAACCGGCCGACCAACCGCAGCAATCGGCGCGGTACGTTGGTGCGATCCATCTAGTTCGTTAGACGCTAATGAGATGAGGCACGTAAGATGCCCGGCGAGAGGGTGGAGTTCAATCCTGACACAAATATTTTGTCCTGTTGATGGCGTGTCCGCTGGCGGCTCGATGTTGTCGAGTCGCCAATTGCCGCAAGTACGCGTTCGGTGCCCGCGCAAGTGTCAGGTGCGCGGTCCGCCTAGCCGGTATCGCCGCACATCATAAGTGGTGACCCACGCAGGGCGGTAGACCGCGATCAATGCCGTCGACATGCCAGTGAACCAGGATTCCCCGATGGCAAGTAGAAACACGCTGAACGCGTAGCCCGCAGGCACCACGGTCATCGAACCGTCGGCGAGGGCGATATGAATGCCGAGGGCGGCGGCGGCCGTGAGCGACACGGCGATGGCAGGCGAGACAAAACCCTGGCCGAGGATGAACATGAAGAGATTGCGTGGCAGCCACGCGATGCTGATGCGCTGGAGCAAAGTGGAAATGCCGACCGGCAGTGCACCGTAGACGAGGAAAGTTAGCGCGATGCCCTGCCACGGGGCATCGAAGATGACGGCGGCAAGACCGGTGACCACCGCCATGGCGATCAGCGCCAACGCCCAGTCGAACAACGTGACGACTAGCGTGGCGCCGAGCAGATGCATGACGGTGCCGTCGTCGAGCCATGCATTACTTGCCCACAGCACCGACACTGCGACGATGATCGCAAGCCAGACATGCTGCAGTGTGCCGTCCTGAAGTCGTTTGAAAGGATTTTTCCACAGCGCGAGCGCGACCACTATCGCAGTGGCGATCCAGCCACCGACAGCGACCCAGAACGGAAGCGGTGTGTAGAGGAAACCCATGAGTCTCATATTACTCGTTGGACGAGAAAAGGTGTGAGCGGATTCCATGCCAGCACGCGCAAACGCTGCCGGAAAGTGCTCGCCCGGATTCTGTTGCGCGCGCCGGCTGCGCTCATGCAGGACCTTGTGCGAGCGGGTCCGGTGCCGCTCCGGCGGGCGCCGCGTCGCCATATGGCGCGCCTTGTTCGGCCGCCATGGGCAACAAGGCGGCCGTGTCGTTAGCCGGCAACGGATATTGGAAGCGGCGCCGCGCGCGGCGCCGCAACGGCACCACGCCGGGTTGCCCCATGATCGGGCGCAGCAGGCCATCGCCGCCATTGCGCAGCACTTGCAAATGGTTCGACAGCCAGCCGTTGTAGAGCGCGACCGCGGCGGCGCGATTCGGCGCACCGAGCTGCTGGAATATGCTGGTCAGATGGATCTTGACGGTGCCTTCGCTGATGCCGAGCGTGCGCGCGATCATCTTGTTGGTGCTGCCCATGTGGACACAGCGCATGATCTGCTGCTGACGGGGCGACAGTACGTTGGCCAGTCTGGTGCGGCGCGGCGGTGGGCTCTTCTCGTCGAACGGCCGGATCGCGGTGTCGGGCGGCAGCGGAGGATCGAGCGCCAGCGCGCCGGGCGGCACGTAGTGACCGCCCAGCAGCACCATTTCAAACGCGCGCACGATCAGACAAGGATCGGTGTCGCGCGGCACGACGCCGAGCACGCCTTCGTCCATCAGTTCTCGCACGGCGACCGGCGAGATCTGATCGGTGAGCACGGCAATGCGCAGATCGGGGTAATGGCTGAGCAGATGGCGAATGTCGGAGATCGACATCCAGTCCTGCCAATCGATCAGGAGCAGGTCGGGCCGTTGACGTTTGAGCGTGCGTTCGACCTGACGCCAGTCTTGTGCCTCGTTGAAACGCGCCAGCCGGTCGATCTGCCGCAGCAGCGCTTTGAGCCCATCACGTCGTTCCGCGTCTGAGTTGAGTATCGAGAATCGCATGCATGTCTCCAGATGAGTCGGGCGAAGTGGCGCGATGCGCGCGCACGGCACGTGAGGAGCCGGATGCGTTCGCGATGCGTCGCCGTTCCTATGATGACAAATTCCCTTCAACTTGGCGGCCTGTCCAAAAGGCATAAGAGGAATGACGTAAAAATGAACCGGCAAAAAAAAAGCCCCGCGCGTGGCGGGGCTTCTTTATGTCGACTTCGACGCGCGAGCGCGCCGGCGAGGATGGTCAATGGAAGTGCGGCTGCGCGGGTTCCGCGTCCTCCGGCATTTCGGCGTGGACGATTTCGCCGAGCGGATCGGCATACAGCGGCACGCCGCAGTCGTCGCAGTATTCCGGCTCGAAGCGGCCGGCGTGGCGGCGCACTTCGGTCACGCCGGTCTCCTTGAGCAATGCGACGATTTCTTCGAGCGGATCGTCCGAGGCGGGGGTTTCCTGCGGTTCCTCGTCGATGCCGGGTTCGCCGTTCTCACGGCCGTACAGCGGCCACACGACGCCGTAGATCACGTCGTTGCTGCCGCGGCGCGTGAAGCCGACGCGGTATTCGTCGATGCGGCGTTCGCCGAAGCCCGCGACAACCGCGCGCAACTCCTGCGGCGCCGCGCCGATCGTGTCGAACAGATAGCGCACGGCGGTGCGCACCGTGTGAGGGCGCACGCGTTCGTCGGCGTCGCGGCAGGCCGAGTAATAGGCATCCGGCAGCAGGCACTCGAATTCGCAGCCCGGCAGCACCAGCGACAAGTTGGCGCCGCCTTGCGTGGCCCATTGCTCGAGGCATTGCCCGCGCTCGATCCGGCTGCCGTGTTCTTCTTCCTGCCAGCGGAACGTCGGCTCGCCGACCGGCGCCGCGACCACGGCCAGCAGGAAGCGCGGGTCGGCCAGAATCGGCGAAGTCTCCGGCAACTCGCCGAAATTCAGCTTGACGTTGCCACCGGCCATGGCCGCCTGGGTGAGTTGCTGGGCAATGCGCCAGGTTTCGACGTGATGACGCGGCAGTTGATCGATGCTGTATAGGAACGGCGCCATGGCGACCCGCGTGTTGGCCGCGAGCACGTGTGCCTGCAGGTGCGCGCGCAGGGCGTCGGCGGCGTCGGTCTTGAGCGGACCGGACGGAATCATGTAGCGCGTCCAGGCGAGTACGGGTGCGGCGATCAGCAGCGCCTCGTACGGCACGCCTTCGTGTTCGACGATGAAAGACTCGCTATGGGTTTCCGCCATATCGGCGAGCGCGCCGTAGGCATCGGGATGATTTTGCTGCAGATGATCGAGCGCGGCGTCCAGCGTAGTCTGGTTGGCGTTGCGGACGATCTTGGCCAGCAGCGCATCGAGTTTCGCTTCCCAGAAGCGGTCCTCGGTGCGGCTGCCCGACGCGAAAAGCGCGAGCGAGAGACCGACAAGCTTGTCGGCATCGGGGGGGAGACGTTTGGCGATTCGCGAGCGCATAAATCCGGAAATTGGGGTGCACAGAACCTTATATTCTAGTCTTTTCTATGCCGCCATATTGTTTGGCCGGCAATGCCGGATGAATTAGGACGTTTCTACACGAAAAATCAGCGCTGTTTAGCGTGCCTGTGGAGTCGTTGCGGGGCGACCTGGCTCGGTGATATAAGACGCCCCCAGGCGCATGACTCGCTTCTATACTGACCCTTTCAGCGGGCGCCCGACAAGCTTATGTCCGCTCGTCACTGGGGTTTGGCGCAACAGGAGATTCATTGTGAAATCGGACCAACTGATCGAACGCCTTGCCGCAGTGTTCGCGCTGATTATTCTGGTGGGCGGCTCGCTGCTGGTGCTGGCGCCTTTCACGACCGCGCTGCTGTGGGGCGCCATTCTCAGCTATAGCTCGTGGGGCTTGTACCGGCGGCTGACCGCGGCCATGGGCGGCCGACGCAAAGGGGCCGCCACCTTGATCGTGTTGATCATTCTGATTGTGGTGCTCGGACCGTTCGTCTATGCGGGCTTCGCCTTTGGGGCGCACGTGCACGAAATCGTCGCACTGGTTCAACGGCTCTTTGAGGCCGGCTTGCCGGATTTGCCACCGTGGGTTGCCCGGATTCCGCTGGTGGGTTCCAGCATCGATGCATTCTGGGAGCGTCTCACAAGCAGCAATTCGGAACTGATCGCGCAATTGCGTACGCTCGCGGCGCCGGCCGGCAAGTGGATTCTGGCGGCTGCGATTGCTGTTACGCATGGTCTCGGGTTGCTGGCCTTAAGCATCGTGCTCGCTTTCTTCTTTTATACGGGGGGCGAGGGCGCAGCGGCCTGGCTGAATGCGGGCATGCGGCGTATTGCCGGCGAGCGCGCCGATTATCTGCTGGCGCTGGCTGGCAGCACGGTGAAGGGCGTGGTCTACGGGATTCTCGGCACGGCGCTCGTGCAAGGGATTCTGGCTGGGTTCGGATGTTGGATCGCCGGCGTGCCGGCGCCGGCGCTGCTCGGGCTGGCGACATTCTTTCTGTCGGTGATACCGGGCGGCCCGGTTGTCGTGTGGTTGCCCGCTGCAATCTGGCTGTACCACGGCGGCGCGACAGGATGGGCGATCTTTCTGGTCGTGTGGGGCGTGCTGGTCGTCGGCATGTCAGACAACGTCATCAAGCCGATCCTGATCGGCAAGAATAGCGACATGCCTCTGATCCTGGTGATGCTGGGTATCCTGGGTGGCGCATTTGCTTTCGGCTTCCTCGGTGTTTTCATCGGCCCGACTTTGCTGGCGGTCGCCTATACCGTGCTCCATGACTGGACGATCGGTGCGCCGGCTGCGCGCGGCTTGGCACTCGATGCGAAAGCGCCCGTCGTCGACGAGCCGGGGCCGGTAAAAAAGCTGCCTTGAATAAATTCCAG
>NZ_JARESV010000119.1:0-3758 GCF_046026985.1 Paraburkholderia sp. RL18-101-BIB-B | reverse complement strand
CCGAAAGCACCTGTTCGAAAAACGCTCTGCAGAGCGGACGTCGAAGTCATCAACGGCAGCTTTCCGGCAGATTGACTGAATGCGTACTTCCGGCCATGAAGCGTCATTCGCCCGCACCGTCGCTGGGACACTCAGACGTCGTCTCCACCCAGGAAGCGGCCATTCAATTCAAGATGGTGAACGTTGCTTGATCGGCCATTGCCGTCGTTCGAGTTCCGACCGTGGTTAGGCGGCTACACGTCGCTTTCCCGACGTTCGGAGTTCAGCGATCGTGAGTGACCAGTCTCACCGAAACTGGACGCATACTTACGACCCGAAGCGTTCCTCCGAGAAGCCACCGAGCAACCGTTCATTCGCAGATTGGCGCGGTCTCCCCAAGGGGCAAGGTCACACACCTCGGGAAACATCTACTGAATGAGTTTTTCAAAACCATGTTGCTTCTGCAACTTGCGATGTGCGCTCTAGAAAGACCTTGTTCTCCAAGAGTTTCAGCAGTTCGCTGGGATTCTTCACAACGACGTTGCAATTTTTCCAACCCGAGATTTGTCTGCGCAACCGATCGATCGCTTCCTGGTTAGCTTTCGCGACGTCACCTTCCGTCTGTAATTCTTCTTTATATCCGGCCTCCCGAAGAAGGGTCTCAACCTTCGTCAGTTGCTTATCCAATTCGGGATCCTTCAGCTCAGGAACACGAGATTTTGCTCGATTGGACTTTAGGAACTCAGCATACGTGCCAGAGGCGTCGGAGAGTGCTCCTTTGGCTTCATTTAGTTCGCCAGTTGAATCCTTTCCCATCTTGGCTGTCGACAGACACTCCAAAATCTTTCCTGCTGCGAAATAGGCCCTGCTTGTCGCAGTCGCACGGTTTTGAACCGCTTCTTGCTGTGTTATATCTCCCGCGACTGCCGATACACAAGCGGTGGTCAGGGCCAGTATGATATAACCGCGCGCAATAGATGGCATCTCAGCCTCCTCTTTGGGGCCTTCTGTCACAGTCCAAAGTATGCTTGACAAGGCTTTCGAGTTCAGTTGACGGCTTGTATTCTGTTTTCGCCTGATCCCATGACTCACACAATGTTGTATTTCCCTTTAAAGACCTCTCGCTATCCAGATAGCTGTACAGATAATGCGCGTCTTCCTCCGTCATAAGATTGCTGTGAATGTTGCGCGCCGCAGCGTGAAGCGCAAGAAATAACTGTTTTCCCTGGTTGGGGTCCACGGCGACATCTTTTACTGCCGTAACTACATTCGCAAAGGTCTTGTCACGGTCGTCCGCCAGATTCACCGAGATTGTCTGACTCAGTGCGGTGACAGATATATAGACTGTGTACGCTGTAAAACAGGCGGCGGCTACTGTGGCTATGTTCCCCGCCGTGTCCGAGCCGATCGTATCCTTCAGCCAGGTTCCGATACTCGCCAACGTAAGAGGCATCGCAGACTCCTGGAAGAGCGTTTTGGCGCGTTCGACGACTCACACGGATTCTCAACTCAACAGGCTGATACACATTTCTTCGTAGGTATCGATCAAATGATAGCGCAAAAAACGAGTTTTCTTGAAGGTTCAAGCGCTTACGTGATCTGATATGTTCGGCAGCGAACGGTATTTTGATGCGCGCTTCGTTGCGCTAGCGTCCCTAGAGCAAAATATTGGCGACGTTTCAGGCTGTTAAGCAGAGGGGAATGTCGCGACTGCCGGGCAGGCAGGGAGACGTATAAGAAATGGCTCAATTCCGCGCGTGCTGCCCTGTGCGAATGGCAGGAAAGCAATGGCGGATTCAACCGGTGGATGCAACACACTAGAAGCTGCATGAGCGGCGAGGGTGTTGCAAATGAAACAGCGGTGCCGGATTTACTACAGCGAGAAGCAGAAAGCGCTGATGTGGGAGCGCTGGCGGAAGGGTGAGTCTCTCCAGCATATCGCCCTGCTTTTCGATCGCCACCACTCGTCCGTGCAGCGGATTATCGGCGAAACCGGTGGAATCCAGCCGGCACAGCACATCGCTCGCGGCTGGCGCTAACATTAGCCGAGCGGGAGGAGATATCGAGAGCGCTCGTCGCTGGCGATTCGATCCAGTCAATCGCCAGTCGGCTTTCGCGGGCTCCGTCTACCATCTGCCACGAGATCACACGCAACAGTGGACAGGATGGCTATCGGGCAAGCTACGCCGATCAGCTTGCCTGGGATCGGGCGCAGCGGCCCAAACTCTGTAAGCTGGTCGAACACCGGATGTTGGCACGCATCGTGGCAGACAAACTTCAACTGGAGTGGTCGCCCGAACAGATCGCCGGATGGCTCAAGCGCGCGTACCCGGGCAACGAGGATTACCACGTGTCACACGAGACCATCTACCGCAGTCTCTTCATCCAGGCCCGTGGTGCCTTGAAGAAGGAATTGCTGGAACATTTGCGGCGTACCCGGGTCATGCGGCGTTCCCGCCATTACACGCAGAAAACGGGCGAGCACGGCAGGATCCGCGACACAGTGTCAATCAGTGAACGTCCAGCCGCAGTCGAGGACTGCGCAGTACCGGGACATTGGGAAGGTGATCTGCTTTGCGGCAGCGGGAGCAGCCAGATTGCGACACTCATCGAACGCCAGACACGCTATGTCATGCTGGTGAAGATTGCCAGCAAGGACAGCGAGACAGTTGCCAATGCGCTGATCAAACACGCCTGCAAATTGCCGCAGGAACTCTACAAATCGCTAACCTGGGATCGAGGCACGGAGATGGCCAGCCACAAACGCTTTACTGTCGCCACTGACGTTACCGTCTACTTCTGCGACCCACAACATCCCTTGCAGCGTGGGTCGAATGAGAACACGAATGGACTGTTGATGCAGTACTTCCCGAAGGGAACCGACCTCTCGGGGTATTCACAGGCCAAACTCAATGCCGTGGCGAGACGCTTCAATGAGCGTCCGAGGAAGACACTGAACTACGAAACGCCAGCCGAGCTGGTTTAACCAAACTATTGCATCCACCGGTTGAATCCGCCAATCTGTAGCGGTCTCACCGGCGTCGACACATGAACGTCGGCAAAGGCCGAGGTCCGTTCGACCGCTGAACGGCGTGTAATTGCGCCGTGTTGGGCCCTGTATTGCGGCCGCACGGTACATGCAGGACTCCGTGCGACCGCACCTGCGTTAAATCTCAGTCTGTTCGGAGATCTGCAGCGCATCGTGTGTGTACCATACGCGGCCGGATCAAGCCCGATCGCGGCGACCGACTGATGTACCATCCTGGCATATTGTCGCGTTGAAATATGCGGCGACCGAGAAAGGCGACTCGGGAAAAGGCATTCGCCGGACCTCGATTTGGCCTGTTCGGTTTTAGCTACGCAGCCAACACCCGCGCGCCCCGCTAAGACCGGTCGCGCCGATCGTCTGGCGCAAACCCAATAGCATGTGTCACCTGAATTCACCTCCCAATTTTCGGTGAAGGAACAGCAATATTCAAGCAGCGAGGTTTTGAACCCTGTCGATAACGAACCTTCTCCGCAAACGCATAAGATTATTTTATTATTTGAATAGTCTAGATTGCCTCCACATATATAGGATAAGCGAAAATATCATAACATCGAAGTGTCTTGCCGCCTATATTCACAATTTTGTTATTCGATGCCGATCAATTCAACGAGCTTTACTGGTGACAATATCGGATTAGATAAAGTGATTTCGACGGTGCGAGGACAGGATGCAAGAAGCGACGAGACGGAGATGCTCCGAAAATAAGCGGCTCGTCCCCACCGTCGTAGGC
>NZ_JARESV010000118.1:0-3828 GCF_046026985.1 Paraburkholderia sp. RL18-101-BIB-B | reverse complement strand
TGGCTGGCGGCTTCGTCGGTGAGCGCATGCAAGGCGGACAGGTTGTCCTCGACCTGCTGGAACGCCACCAGCACCGACTGACGATAGTCCGCGACCGCGCCGTCGTATTGCGCCGTGGCGCCGTGCAGGCTGGCCTTGCGCTTGCCGCCGTCGAACAGCGTGCCAGCCAGTTGCGGTCCGAGCGACCAGAACAGACTCGGCGCGCTCAGCCACGGCGCGAAAAACGTGCTTTCGAGACCGGCGCTCGCGGACAGCACCAGATCCGGAAAAAAACGCCGCATGCGCCACGCCGATCTGCGCATTCGCGGACGCCACACGCCGTTCGGCGGCGGCGATATCGGGACGCCGTTCCAGCAGTTGCGACGGCACACCAGGTGGAATCGCGGGCGGCGTCGCGGCCGAACCGTTCGGCGGCAGCGTAAAGGTCGATGCCGGCTCGCCGATCAGCGTGGCGATCGCGTGCTGCATCTGCGCGCGCGTCACGTCGATGTCGGTGTCTTGTGTGCGCGTCGCTTCGAGCTGCGTCGTGGCCTGGGCGACGGCGGAGGCATCGATCGCGCCGTCTTTCAGCTGCTGCTGCAACAGCTTCAACGCGGCGGCGTAGGCGCTCACGCTGTCGTCGAGCAGCTTCTTCTGCGTATCGAGCGAGCGTAGTGAGAAATAGTCGACGGCCAGATCGGCGCTCATCGACAGGCGCACGCCTTCGAGGTCCGCTTCGCTCGCCTGCGCGTCGGCCTGCGCGCCGTTGACGCTGTCGCGTACCCGTCCGAACAGATCCGGCTCCCAACTCGCGGCCACGCCCGCCGAATAGTCCGGCACGGTCTTGCCCGCGAGCGATCGCCCTTCGACGTTCTGCGAGGTCCGGAAGCGCTCCTGCGCGACACCGGCGGTGATGGTCGGGAAGAATCCGGCACGCTGATAGTCCACCATCGAGCGCGCCTGCTGAACCTGCGCGACGGCCTTGCGCACGGTCTGGTTCGACACGTCGATGCGCGCCTCGAGCTGGTTGAGCACCGGATCGTTGAAGAGCGTCCACCAGGGCCCGCGCGGCGTGGCGTCGGCCGGCGCGGCCTGCGCCCAGCCGGGTGCGGCGCCCGTATGCACGGCGCCCGTATGCACGGCGCCCGTATGCACGGCGCCCGCGTAGTGCGCCGGAATGTCGGCGCTCGGGCGCTGGTAGGGCGGCAAGGTCGAGCACGCGCTGAGCAGCGCGCCGATCAGCGTGGCCGCCAGCGCACGGCGCGGCAGCGGCCTTGAAAGAGACAGGGAAAACATCGGCAAATCCTTTCTGTGACGTGACGAGGCACTCAGCTGTGCATGGCCGGCATGATCTGCACCATCTGGCCGGTGGCGAGCGAATCGCCGGGGTTGTCGATCACGCGATCGGTGGCGGCGAGTCCCGTCGTGATTTCCACGTGCGTGCCGAAATCGCGGCCGATGTGCACGGTCTTGAGCAGCGCCCGCCCGTTGCTGTCGACCACGGCGACCGTCACGCCGTCCGGCCGGAACAGCAGGGCGCTGACAGGCAGATCGAGCGCCGGTGTGGTCGATTGCAACTGCAGATGCACCTGCGTGTAAGCGCCGGGCATTAGCGCGCCGTCCTTGTTGTCGACGTCGACCTCGACGCGCAGCGTGCGGCTCGTCGGATCGATCGAGCCGGTGCTGCGCGCCACCTTCGCCGCGATGCGGCGGCCCGGATACTGCTGGGCGGTCAGATACACGCCGGTGGCCGGCGTGACGTACGGCGCGTCGTTCTGCGGCACGTCGACGAACACGCGCAGCACGCCGTTCTGCTGGATATGGAACAGCTCGCCCGACATGCCCGCGGTGCCGGGCGTGCCGCCCGCTGTCACCAGCGCGCCGACGTCGACGTTGCGCGCGGTGATCACACCGTCGAACGGGGCGGTGATCTTCTCGTACGAAACCAGCTCGGCGAGATGCGCGACATTGGCCTGCGCCGACGCCAGCATCGCGCGGCGCGCTTCCATGTCGCTGACCTTCATGTCCGTGTCCTGTTGCGCGACCGATTGAGTCTTCAACATCTCCTGCCAGCGCTGCGCGGTGGTCTTCGCAAAGTCGAAATTAGCCTGCGCGGTGGCTTCGTCGGCGCGGGCCTGGCGCAGTTGCGCGTCCAGATCCGGGGCTTCGATCGTCGCGAGGGTCTGGCCGCTTTTCACCTGCGCGCCGATGTCGGTGTTCCAGTGCGCGAGGTAGCCGCTCGTGCGCGCGTAGATCGATGCTTCGGCAAATGGCGTGACGGCGCCCGGCAGCAGCAGTTCGTTGACGGCCGGCGCGGCGCGCGGTGCGACCACCGACACGCTGAGCATGCTTTGCGCCTGTGTTTGCTGCGTGAGCGCGGCGCTTGCATGCAGACGCGGCACGATGCCGACGATCAGCAAGGCCACTGCAAGACCGCTCAGCGCGAACGGCCAGAGACGGCGGCGCGGTTTGACGGTGGGGTCGCGGTGGGACGTGGGGTCGGCGGCGTGCATGCTTTCGTTGCCGCTTGCAGGCTGAGCGGCCGTGCCGGCTTGCGCGGCACCAGCGGCGTGAGCGGTGCCGGCGGTTGCCACGCCCGTGGTTGCCTGCTTACCCGACTCCGGCGGAAGTGATGAATCGTTCATGGGATAGGTCTCGTCGAAATCAAAGAGTGCGGGCCGGGACGGCGGATTCGTGTTTTTCGCTGCGAGCCGCGCGGCGTTTGTCGAGCCACGCATGCACCATCCCGTAGACGACGGGGACGAACAGCAAGGTCGACACCGTGCCGAGCGCGAGGCCGCCGATCACGGCGCGGCCGAGCGGCGCGTTCTGTTCGCCGCCGTCGCCGAGGCCGAGCGCCATCGGCAGCATGCCGATCAGCATGGCGAGCGCCGTCATCAGCACCGGACGGAAGCGGCTGAAGCCGGCTTCGAGCGCGGCCGCGAGCGGCGGCTGGCCGCCGTGGTGGAATTCGCGCGCGGTGTTGATGACGAGAATGCTGTTGGCCGTGGCAATGCCGATGCACAGAATGGTGCCGGTGAGCGCCGGCACGCTCAGGCGGGTGCCGGTGCTGAACAGCATCCACGCGATGCCGGCGAGCGAGCCTGGCAAGCCGCTGATGATGATGAACGGGTCGAGCCACGACTGGAAATTGACCACCATCAGCAGATAGACGAGGCCGATGGCGAACACGAGGCCGCTCGCGAGGCCGCTGAACGAATCGTGCATGGCCTGCACCTGGCCGCGTACGACGATGGACGCGCCCGGCGGCAATTGCGGCCGGATCTGATCGACCAGCCGGTTCACGTCCGCCGCCACTCCGCCGAGATCGCGCCCTTGCGCCGACGCGAAGATATCGAGCACCGGCTGCACGTTGTAGTGCGAGACGACGGCTTGCTGCGTGCCGCGTGTCAGCGTGCTCAACGCGCCGAGCAGGTTCTGCGGCGCGGGACCGGCGCCGCCCGCCGAGGCCAAAGCCGCTGCCGTCGTCGCGCCGGAGCTGCCGCCGCTCTGCGCGACCGGAATATTGGCGAGCGCCTGCAGCGAGTTGACGTCGTACTGCGGCATCATCGCCATCAGCGGATAGCTCACGCCGTTGCGCGGATCGAGCCAGAAATTCGGCGAAGTCTGCGAACTGCCGGAGAGCGCGATCAGCAGATTCTGCGACACGTCGCGTTGCAGCAGGCCGGCCTGAATCGCCCGGGTGCGGTCGACATTGACGTTGATCGCGGGCGCGTCGCCGGGCTGTTGAATGCGCGCGTCGACGAGGCCGCGCACGCCGCGCAGTTGCGCGAGCAGGCGGTTCGCCACCACGCGGTTGGCGTCGAGCTTGTTGCCGACGATCTGGAT
>NZ_JARESV010000117.1:0-4403 GCF_046026985.1 Paraburkholderia sp. RL18-101-BIB-B | reverse complement strand
CCCCCCCCCCCCCCCCCCCCCCGCGGCCTGGCATTGAACATCCGCGGTGCAACGTGTGAATCTCCAGTCGGACGTACGCTACTCAGGGCAAGCTGTGAAGTCAGGTATCTGGTTAGCAGCGGACGGTCGCGCGTGACGTATAAGTGACTCCAACGGGTCGTCAAGAGTTCGTCACTTTCACGGAATGATGCTTAAGCGGCTGCAGCGGCGGGTAGGCGCTCCGCCCGCTGCCGTTCACACCGCGGCGATTCGCGGAATCGTGCGATCGAATATCGTGGCGACAAACAGGCAGGCGCTCAACACACCCATAACGATGGCCAGGCTGTGCAGGCCGTGATCGCTTGCAGTTTTGCCATATAAGGCGCCAAGGAGGCTGGTCGCCGCGATTGCACCGAGATATCCGGCGGTGCGCTGGAGTCCCGCTGCAGTGCCGATCTCGTCGGCCGGCGACTGCAGATAGACGGCGGTCTGGGTGGCTGTGGAAAACATGCCTTGCGGCACACCGAAGCACACAACCGCGGCAGCGATGATCCATGCGGACTTGCTGCTGTCGATAAAAAACAGGCAGATGCATCCGGCCAGCGCTGCGCCAATGCTCACGATAAACGGCCCTCGAATGCCTTTTGTGCGCCCGCCTGTCACAGAGGAGACGGCGGCGAGCAGCGACATCGGCATGGTGATGAGGCCCGCTTGGCTAGTGGAGAAGCCGGCGCCACTTTCGAGCCACTGAGCGAATCCGTAGAGAATGCAATACACGATCATCAGGACCGCCCCTGCGCGCAGATAGGTTACCGTCAACGGTCGGTTGCGGGCCAACATCCGCACATCGATAAACGGCTGCTTGCGTCGCGCCGAGTGAAGCACGAGTGCCACACCGAGAACGGCGGCGATAGGCAGCATGCTCCAGACTGGGCGGTCGAGATTCATCAGGAAAATCATCAGGCCGAGCAAGAAGCCGGTGAAGAGCAGGATGCCCACCACGTCGAGCTCTGCCATCAGACGCGCAAAGCTGCCGTCGCGCGGCTGATCCTTTGGCACCCACAAAAAAACCAGCAGCGCAGCGAGCAGCGCGAGCGGCGTGTTCACGGCAAAGATCGAATGCCAGCCGAAAGCGCCTGTCAGTACGCCACCCAGCAAGGGTCCGATGGCCAGGGTGGAGACCCCCGCCAGCGAGAGAACGCTCATGGCGACGCGTGGCGGCGCCGCACCGAGCCGATCTGCCTGGACGCGGAAGATGCGCATGGCCGACGGATAGGCGCCGGCGGTGCCGATTCCCAGTGCCACCCGCACCGCGATCAAGACGCTGAGCGTGGGAGCAAACCGGCCGACCAGCGCGGATATCGCGACGATGAAGAGGGAGATCAGGTAAATCCGGCGTGGGCCGAATAGATCCGCCAGTCGCCCCATGGTCGGCTGGGCCACGGCGCTTGCCAGGTAGAGCCCGGCAATAAGCCATCCAGCCTCCGCGACGCTTGCATGGAAGTCGGCCGCAATTGGCACCAGCGCGGTAGAGATCATGGTCGAATTGATCGGATTCAGTACGGCGCCGAGCGCTAGCGGCGCGACGAAACGGAAGCCGAAGCCCGCATGTCGTTCGTTCGGGCGACGGGGATCGCCGCCGGTTGTCGGCGGATTGCTTTGCATTTCGCGTGGCCCAGTTCTTCAGATCGATGTCATCGGACTCCACCACGCGTGCGAGTAGCGGAAAGATGTTGTCGATTGCAAACGCGTGCATGTCATGAGACAGCGCCGTCGTCGCATCTTCGGCGATCACGACTTCGTAGCCATGCTCGTACGCTTGGCGCGCGGTGGATTCGACGCCCATATTGGTTGCGATGCCGGCGAGCACCACCGTTTTGACGTTCCGGCGCCGCAACTGCACATCGAGATCGGTGCCGTAGAACGCGCCCCATTGATGTTTCGTCACGAGAATGTCGGACGCGTGAGCGAGTTTTTCAACGAGCTGGCTGAAGTTCGCTGGAAAGCCCCCTTCCGGACGCGCGAAAGGCCGGTCCACCGGCTGTTTCAGCACATCACCGAAGTCCGCCGCGAAGGCGACGTTGACCAGTACGACCGATGCCCCGGCAGTCCGGAAACGCGCTGCGAGCCGGCCGCCGGTTACTGCCACCTGAGCGCCGGGGCGGGGTGCCAGAGCGGGCATCGACACGATGCCTTGCTGGAGATCGACGAGAATGAGTGCTGTTGTAGTCGCGGGAAGAGCGAGCATGATGGGAGCCTTGCGGTGGATTCGAGGAGGTAACTGACGCCAAAGCATAACTATATTTGAGTATTTGCTCAAATAGAGTTATGTGGCCGAGGGCCGCCGTAACTGGCAAACTGACGGCATGTCTTCGACTCCCGCCAAAACTAAAGCTCTATCTGCTGCCCCGCGGCCCAATCGTGAACGGCCGGCGCTTGCGCCGCAGCGTGGTGTCGGCCGCGAGCGCGTCGCCACGTTGATGGCCGCTGCGTCGAAGGTCATTCAGGAGCGTGGTTTCGATGCCGCAACCATGGCCGAGATAGCGGCGCGCGCGGACACAAAAATCGGTTCGCTCTATCGTTTCTTTCCGAACAAGGAAGTGCTGGCCGATGCACTGATGCAGCGCTACAGCGAGTTGCGTGATGCCCAATGCGACGAAATCGATGCTCGTGCCCGCGTGGTGTCGATAGACGAGTTGGCCGATTTGCTGGTCGACTCCATTGCGGAGATCCACGACGAGACCAAGGCGCTCGTCGCTTTGCTGGATGCCCGTTCGGAATGGTCGGGCAAGCGACTCGAGTATCGCGAGAAGGCGCTCAAGCGGATTGTTGGCACGCTGCGGCTCAGGGCGCCGACATTGCCGGGAGAGACCGCCAAAGACATGGCGGTGGTATTGCTCAACAACATGAAGACGATGGTGGCGATGACGCTCGACAAGTCGGCTCCGACCAGCCCGGGCGGCCCCGCCGAGTTGCGTCTGATGAACCGGCTGTATCTCGCCAGCAAGCTCGCTGGCCACGAACTGCCCGCGGCTCAGGCCGGGGCGCCACCATCAGGTGGTGCTTCCGGGTAGCATGCGCAAGACCGCGTGGCGACGCTATAAAGCGGTCTTGATCAACCCGCGTCGACGCTGCAGTGCCGCGCACGGGCGCATTCTGGATAGCTTCGCCTTCGAGCATATAAATGAACTCAGGGCCAGTGTGGAGGTGAGCAGGAAACGTAGTCCCCGCAGCAAAACGTACGAGCTGCATGCCCCGGCCGTTGGCCTTTCCGAGTCGCTTGAACTCCACGCCTGCTGCGAATGGCGACGGTGTCCACTGGGTACGCGCAGAATCCATGTATGCGAAGGCCGGCATTGAAGACGATTCGCTTTCCAAGCTTACCCTCCTACTGATGGCCGTGGAGCGGCCTCACGAGTTGGCCATCACCATATTCACGAATCACCCTCGCGATGATGACCCGATAGCCGTCCAGCCAGCGACCTTGCTTCGCTTTCGCCTCGACGTGGACTGGATGCCTGATGAGCTGTAGCAATGCCTCTTTCGACTCCCAGTAGTAGACGTTCTGGATCAATCCTTCACCGGAGTTTTCCCACGTCTCCTCACGCACATATCCCGGCATGCCTCGAGCCACTTCGGCAATCCGCCGATCGAGTTCATGGAACTCCTCGTCGTATTGACCAGCCCGAAAAATGAAGGTGGAAGAGTACATTGCGCCTTCTGATGAGTTTTGAGTGACGCCGACCGCTCTCTATTACTACTTCGTCGGGACGACGGTGAGCATTGCATCGGCAAGCTGGGATTCGCCGCTTGACTTGAGTGCTTCGGCAGCACCCTGGATATCCCGTGCTTCCTTGTTCTGACTGAGCTTGCTCTTACCAACAAGACGCGTGATCTCAATCTGAACACCGACGATGGCCCTTACCATGGTATCCACGTAGTCCTTCGGTGCGTCGCCCATCTTCCACGGTTTCGGTTCCGATGCCTCATGTGTGCGAGTGAGCCGACCAACTACGCCTCGCACGTAGCGCTCATCATCGAGAATCGTAATGCGGCCGTGCGCATGGACAACCATGTAATTCCAGGTCGGCACCTGTTTGTGCAGTTCGTGCTTGCTTGGATACCAGTTCGGAGAAATATAGGCGTCGCCCGCACGGAAGACTACAAGCACCTCGTCACCGTTCGCCACGTCCTGCCATACCGGGTTGGCCCGCGCCACATGCGCGCGCAGCACGCCCAGTTTGCCGTCCTCTGCTGTAAGTTCAAACGGAATGTGATTTGCGTCAAGTCCGCTGCTCCGTGAGTGATCAAGGTGCCAAACGGGTGTTGAGCTATGCGGGAGTGCAAAACTTCCTTTCGGGTTTCGGCAAAGTGGACTGGTAAGTACATACGATATCTCTGGCTGCTAAGGGGGATTGGCTGGT
>NZ_JARESV010000116.1:0-4695 GCF_046026985.1 Paraburkholderia sp. RL18-101-BIB-B | reverse complement strand
ATCACGCACCGCGGGGGCAGGGCCCGGCCGGCCGCCGCGGTGCTGGTGTCGACGCCCGGGCGAAACGCCGGCGCTCATTTCATCGCGTCCATCGCCGACGCAAATCGCACGGCGAGCCGCTTCAGTTCATTGCCGACCTTGGCGAGCGTTTCGTCGTCGAACACGACACTGATGCCGCCCGCGCTGAGCGATAGCAGCACGTTGCCGTCCGGCGACAGGATCGGCACCGCGACCGCATTGATCTGCGCGTGCAGCGACCCCTTGTTGACGATATAGCCCGTGCGCTTGTACTGGGCGATCGATTGCTTGATTTTGGGCAGCAGGGTCGGCCAGCGCTTCTTGTCGAGTTCCTGAAGCTCCTTGAAGACCTTCTCGCGCTCGTCTTCGGGCAAGCCGGCAAGATAGGCCCAGCCGGTCGCCGACGATGACAGCGGCACACGGGAGCCGACTTCGAGATCGCGCAGGATGATCTGCGAGCCCTGCATGCGCTGCGTGTACACCATGTAATGCCCGTCGCGCATGCCGAGAGAGACGGCGCATTGATAGCGGCTCGCGAGTTCCTGCATGTCGGCACGCGCGAGTTCGGCGATCGGCATGCTGGCGATCGCCGCCTGCCCCAGGCCGAGCACGGAAATGCCCGGGCGCAGCCTGCCGCCGCGGTCGGTCTGCACCAGATAGCCTTCCTGGATCAGCGTGTAGCAAAGCCGCCACACGGTCGGCTGCGCGAGGCCGGTCAGACGCGCAATATCGGCGGTGCCTAACGCCGGCGTCGTGCGTGTGAAGCAGCGCAGCACGTCGAGACCTCTCGCCAACGCGGTCACAAACTGGCGGTCTTTTTCCGGGGCGACGTCGCTCTTCGTCTTGGCGGTTGTTTTTTTGGCTGGTTTTCGTTCTGTCAATTTGGCAATCCTGTTATGCGCGAACCTTGTCGAGCGCAGGCCGCTCGTCGATGGCGGAGTGCGGCACGGGTGACCACCTTCGGTGGCATGTCTTTTTTATGGTGCCGAATTATAGGCAGCCCGCGCCTCGACGTCGCGCTTGGCGTCGATGCTTGTTATCGCGGCGGCGGTGATTTGCAGTGGCGGACCGCGCGATTCGATCAGGATTTGTTGGCTCATGGGCTTCCCATGGAACTTCGATGAAAAAAACGTGCCGCGGCAAGCCTGTCGTGTGCCCGGCGCGGGCAAATCAGATATTCGCATAGAGGATAGCTTACTCGCAAGGTGAATTCGACTTTTCCGCGCACCGTCGAGGCCGCGCCGGCCCCTGCATCGGCCGCGCTTTGTTCAATTGATGCGTAGGGGATTTCACTCAAACGAATTGACACGTCAAACGGAATCGATATAATTTGCTCCACAGATTGAAATTTGCAGTGCGAATTCACGGAGAGCAGAGCCAAACCCTGATCTGCTACGTGATCGAGCAGCGGCCGGTCGCTGCGGCAGTGCCGGTCGATGCGCTGTGAGTCCCGTCGATCGAACCGCGCGGGCCGCCTTCCGCTTTCAACCCAAAGGATGATTCCGATGTCGCAAACCGAGCACGCCGAAGTCGATTTCGCTTCAGCGCAGGATCTGCCCGCACTGCACGAACTGCTCGAACATGTGCAGATGAAGAACGGATGGGCCAAGCCGACGCCTTCGCTGTATCCGCAGCCTAAGCAGGTGTTCGTGCCCGCGCATTGGCGCTATCGCGATGCGCGAGCCGCGTTGCATGCCGCAGGGCGCCTTGTCGGCACCGAATGGGCCGAGCGCCGCAATCTGATCATGGCCAATCCGATTCCGGGCAACGATTACGCGACGGTGCGCACGCTCGTCGGCGCGTACCAGATGATCAAGGGGCATGAAGCGGCGCGCAGCCATCGGCATACGCCCAACGCCATGCGCATCGTGCTCGAGGGCGCGCCGAACATGTACACGGTCGTCGACGGCGTGAAGATTCCGATGCTGGCCGGGGATATCCTGCTGACGCCGAATGGCTGTTATCACGGCCATCTCAGCGAATCGGACCAAGAGGGCTACTGGATCGATTTTCTCGACGCGCCGCTCGTCCAGCATCTCGCTCCGATGTTCTTCGAGGTCCATCCCGACACGCTCGAAAGGGCCGAGCGCGTCGACGCGCGTTCGCCGATGCGGTTCGCTTACGCCGAGTACCGGCCGCGGCTTCTCGAATCGGCCGAGATAGCGCCGGGCGTGCGCACACTCGAACTCGGGCCGCCACAACTCGTGACTTTCGACCGGGTGGTGCTGCATCTTGCCGCCGGTACGCAATGGAGCTGCGCGCGCAGCACGGCCAACCGGATCTTCACAGTGATAGAAGGCGAAGGGGTGACGCGGGTTGCTGGGCGTGAATTCCATTGGCGCACTGGAGACATGCTCGCGCTACCGAGCTGGTACGAATACCGCCTCGACGCCAGTAGCGATGCGCTGCTGTTGCGCGTGTCGGATGAACCGTTGCTGCGCATGCTCGATTGGTATCGTGTCGACGGAACGGCCACGCAATGACGGCCGGTGCACTCGACACAGTCAGGGCGGCGCCGAACGGCGCGAAGCGCTGCCGGGTGTCGCGTACTACCCGACGTACGACGTGCCGCTTGCGTTGCCGGCGCTGCTCCACCCGTCTTTGAATGTGTTTTGCGTGCCCGCTGTCGCGGGGCTCATGCCGGTGCCGCCGTTCGGTCGATATTAATTCGCAATGCGAAATAAGTAGGACAGTTGAAAAAAGTGCGTAATGAAAATAGCACGGCACCCCATTACGGGGTGAAATAATACAGCAAATGGAGACATCAATTGAAAAGGAAATGGATTTGGGCCGCTTGCGGGGCAGCATTCGCAGCGGTTTCGACTCATGCGAGCGCCCAAAGCAGCGTGACGATATATGGGTTGATGGATGTGGGATTGACCTACATAAGCAACTTGGGTGGGCACTCGTCGGTTCAATTCAAGGACGGGCAGAACTCGCCTAACTTGTGGGGCATTACCGGAACCGAGGATCTCGGTGGCGGATGGAAAACGATCTTCCTGTTGCGGGACCAGTTCGTCGTCGGCACCGGTTCGATTCTCTCCGGCCAAGACCTCTGGTCGAAATCGGCTTACCTCGGCCTCGAAAACGACCGCTACGGCACCATGACGCTCGGGCAGCAGTATGATTTTATGCGCGACATGGTGGCGGATTCGCCAGCTGAAATCTCCGGCCACCTCTATATGTATCCCGGCGGCATATTTACAAAACTCGCCATTCCTGGCAACCCATCGGGTAGTTTCGACTGGGCTCGCCTGACGGGCACGCCGATCTCCAACTCGGTGAGGTACGTAACACCGTCGCTGGGCGGTTTCCGGCTCGGCGCGATGTACGGGTTTGGCAACGTCGCGGGTTCGATCGGCGCGGGCAACGCATCGAGCTTTCTGGTGAGCTACCAGCAGGGCACCTTCGCTGCCGACGCGGCCTATACGAACACCAAGCACGTGGGTACCGCGGGCGCGCCGGACGTGTCGATCCGCAACGCGGCGCTCGGCTCGCGCTATACGTGGGGGCCAGTATTCATGACAGCTCTGATCACGACGGTGCGCAACGTCGCGAACGGCACCGCCGCCGCGGCGTATTCTGCCGGCGCGATGTATCACATCACGCCGGCGTGGTCGCTGGGTCTGAGCTACATGTACATGAAGGGCAACGCCGCGCTGAGCGACCAGCACGCCAATCAAGTGGCCGGAATTGCCGACTATGCGCTGTCCAAGCGCACCTCGGTCTATGCGCTGGGCACGTGGCAGCGCGCGAACGACGGGACGCGGGCGAATATCAACGGGCTGCTCGGACCCACTGCGCCATCGAGCGGGCCGAACCAGGCGGTGTTTCGTATCGGCCTGCACACGCGTTTCTAGAATGGGACAACGATGAACAACGGAGCAGCGAGACGTATGATCGTCGGTATTACGGGGGCGTCGGGAATTGCATACGGAATCCGTGCACTCGAAGTGCTCAAGCAGGGGGGCATCGAGACGCATCTCGTTCTCAGCAAGGCCGCGGAACTGACGATGACCTGCGAAACCGACTTCAAGCCCGCCGACGTACGGGCGCTGGCTTCGGTCTGGTACTCCGCCGGGGATATCGGCGCGGCGATTTCTTCAGGGTCTTTTCGGACCATGGGCATGCTGATCGTGCCGTGTTCGGTGAGGACCATGAGCGAGATCGCGACGGGAGTAACGGGCACGCTGATGAGCCGCGCGGCCGACGTGGTGCTGAAGGAGCGGCGCCGGCTTGTGCTCGGCGTGCGTGAGACACCGCTGCACAGCGGCCATCTGCGTACGCTGCTGCAACTGTCCGACATGGGTGCGGTCGTTGCGCCGCTTGTCCCGGCGTTCTATTCGCGCCCGCAGTCAATCGAGCATATCGTCGACCATACCGTCGGGCGGCTGCTCGACCTGTTCGACGTCGAGACGGACATCGTGAAACGGTGGAAGCAGGGGTAGGGCGGCACAGCCGTCACGCGAAGCGGCGAACGGTCGCCGCAGCGAAACTCGACACCGGCCGCGCGCTAGCGGAGATTGCTCCGCTCGACAACAATGGGTGTTGTTAACTTGCCGAGCGTGAGACTAAAAGCCGGCAGGTGTGGTGATCGTTTAGAAACCGGTCGACGGATCTTGGGCGAGTTGGGTGATTTTGCGCCAGTCAACGAACCTTGCTGCAAGCTGTTTGCGA
>NZ_JARESV010000115.1:0-5079 GCF_046026985.1 Paraburkholderia sp. RL18-101-BIB-B | reverse complement strand
ATTGACAACCATCTGCGAGACCACGCTCGAAAGCGTCTCGGCGTTCGCAAAGAATCAGCCGTTGCAGAACAAGGTGAAGGTCGGATAGAGGGGCGTGCCCACGCGCACTGAATTCTGGCATGCGAGCGCGCGTGGTGCATCCGGTATGCAGGAGTGAGAACGCGGAGTAAATTGTGTTTGCAGCTGGTATCGCCGTCGCCGTGGTTGTCGCAGTGATGGGTGCAGTAGCGTTCGCTTCGTTCAACGACGCGGACGCCAAAGTTCGCTAACCAGTCATCCCGACGCTGGAGAGCCTCATGACAGATATCGCACTTGCACGCAAAAATGCATGCCTCACAGTGGTTCGCGCGGTTTTGACGGACTTGATTGACGACAGCAATCTAATCGACGCGGCTCTACGTGTTGCGGATTACGAAGCAGATGATCTTGAAGGCAAGATCACCGAGACGGATGCTGTACTACTTGCTGTCGCGGCACTAACCAAGGTCAATCGCACGATGCGCGAGTGGTCCGACGTGGACGGTAACTCGATGGACGAGATGAGAGTCGCAGAATTTGTCATCGATGAACAAATGAACGGGTACGACCGCGCAGCCAATCCACATAAAACGACTTCCTCCGCGGTAAGAATCCGGGCGCGAGCGGCCGCAGTGATTCCGCGAATGGAGTCCCCGTTGCGGCCCGTTCACTGAGGCGCGAGCGTTGCCGATGCGGGCAGTGTTTCCGCGGCGGGAAAGCGGGAGCGGATGCGTCCAATTCTAGACGGTCGGCGATGCAGCTTTGCCGTCGTCGTGCTGGTCAGATCCAGCCTTCGTTCATCAATCTCAGCTCCACCATGCGGTATTGGAAGAATCGACAACGAATCCTGTTGTCAAAATCCTCAGAAAGCATCATTGATCCCAACAGTCGGACCGTTTCCGGGTCGGGCCAATCGACTTCGTTATGCAGTAAATCTTTGACATCTCTCCAGCCGCAACCGCATGTAACAGCGAATACCTTGTCATCATCGGCGCGTGCAGAAAACCGTTTTGATTGTGAACGCGCCTTGCGTATAGAGTCTGAGAGGCACGAATAACTGGCTTCGGTGCTTCAGTTTCTCAACCGTAAACTCGCCGCTTCGTGGTCTAAGTCGAATCCCTCACGGCATTTTTTTCGATTCTTGATCGCAGACTAATCTAGCCTCGTCCAGGGGATTTTACCGCTCCGGTTCACGGGTAATTTTGCTACGAGGCGTTCATGCATGTTGATCATGTTTGCTCCCTCCCCAGGGCTTCCGCAGACCGGCTGAATGGCCGTTATACCTTCGGAACCTGCCCGATACTTGCGATTGAGCGAGAGTCGGCAACGGGTCGAAAGTACGCATTCGTTGATGTCACAGCGGTCGTTCGCGATGGCTGCTGTCAAACGACCGTTGTCCCGCAGAAAGCGGGCATCCCAGCGTCAACATCCGGACGGCGGCTTTGGCCGATGAGGGACCATTGACCTTCGACAAATGTCGCGGGTAGGTCCGAAGCGTGCTAACCCCGCTAAATCGGTCGCCCATTGGATGAACATCCATTCCGCGACTAGCCGGTGACTCGTGCGATATGTAGGCCGTGACCTGCGGCTGCGCTAATCACGATCGCTTGATGCAACACCTGCGCTAACGATCAACGTTGTTGTTAACCCTATTTCAATAACGCAACTAACCGTCAATTCGCGGCGCGTCACCCTTGCCAATCAACTGCATGCTTTGCATGGGGACGGGGGCATTTTCCAGATGCGCTGTTCGATGAGCACGCTAGGGCGGCCGCGCATTCATGGACTGCGCGCATTGCCGTTACGCTCTGATACCCTGGCGACGACGGTATGACGTTCACCGCGCGCCCCGGGCAGGTCGCCTCGATCATGTTCTCCCGAAAATCCTCACCGTTCGGATCCAACTGGTGCGGCACATCCCTCACGTACGCTGTCCAAAAGCCGCATCGAGCTGTCGTGCCCGCTTCACTTCGTCGCCCTGCAGATAGATCGAGGTCGTGGCGATCGATGCATGACGCAGGTTGTCGCGCACGGTCGTCAGCTCCGCACCGCGGGCGAGCGCGTGCGTCGCATGCGTATGCCGCATCCAGTGTGGACTGGCCCGCCGCAGCTTCTCTGCAAGCGGTGCGTGGTCGGCTTCCATCAGTCCGGCCGCCTGGTGGAAAAACCTGCGCATCACGTGCCACAGCCGCGCAGGGGTAATGCCGTCACTGTCTGTTTCGTCGCCCAGTCTGGCCAGCAGCGAAACCTTCGGCTGCCAGCGTGCAGGCGTCACCGGCAAGCCGCGCTGCAGCAGCGACTGTTCGAGTGCGTGCCGCGCGAGTGGCGGCAGCGCAACCTTGCCCGGCCGGCTGCCTTTGCCAATCAGCCGCAGCCAGTGATCGCCATTCGCATCGGTCAGCACGTCGCCCAGTGTCGCGCTGACCAGTTCGCCCGCGCGCAACCCGGTCGCGTACGCGAAATCAAGCACGAAGCGTAAGCGCTGCGCAGCGGTGGCTTCCCAGCCATACGACCATTCGAGTCCATCGGCGAGCGAGCGCACAATCTGCCATTCACCATCCGTGAAGCCGCGCGACGTGTCGAGGGGTGCCACCCGCGTGCGTCCACGAACCTTCACGCCGGCAAAGGGATTGGCCAGTACGTAACGTTGTTCGATCAGCCAGCGGAACAGGGCGCCGAGCACCGACAGCGCGTAGGCCGCCGAGCGCGCCGAGAGACTACGGGCAAACGGGCGCCAGTCAGGCGCGTGACGCGGGCGGGGTGATCCGACCCAGCGGTTGCGTGGCGAGGGCGCGAGGATAAACGCACGGTAGGCGATCGCGTCTTCAGTAGTCAGCGACGAGAGCGCCCGGTGACGTTCGACGATTGCCCAGAGAATCAGCCGCTCGGCCTCCTTGCGGTAGGCGCGTTGCGTGGTCGGCGCCTCGTGCAGCGAGAGCCAGGCCTGCACCGCCTCGTAATCGTTGTTTGCGTCGAGTGTGCAGGCGCTGCGCGGCGCGCGGAAGGTCCCGTCGGTGCCGTCGACCCCGGGTGGCACGTGAATGGACTCCCACGGTGCGAGGACATTGTGGGGCGCGACATCTCGCACGGACACGGCGGTCCGCTGACTGGCGACCAGCGCACGGGCCCGCTCCGTGAGACTGGGATAGGCGGCGAAGAAAGCTTCGATCTGCCTTGCAGTGGCCGCACCGAGCCCCTCAATGGCACGCCACCATTGACGGCGACGCGGCACACGCACGGTGAGATCGGCGAGCGTCACGATGCCGTGGGCGCGCAGTACGCGCACGGCCCGCGGACGCAGCCACTGACCAATGTCGTCGGTGATCTGCGGTTGCGCATCTGCGAGACCGGGCAGCAGGGTGATCGCGTGCAGCACGGCGGTGCTTCGTTCGGTACGTTCGCTGGCCGGGTGGCTGAATAATGCGACCAGGTCGGACCTGTTACGCTCATGTGCAAAGGCGGCGAGTTGCCGGCGGATCCGGCCGAGAATACCGCGCGCGCTTGCGCCAGGGACAAGCAGCACGTGCGGCAGGTAGCGTTCGACCGTGTCGCGCGAAGACAGGCCCGCGTACCAGCCGCGCAGTGCGGCGAGCGCATCGGCGTCGGGCAATGACGACGCGGGTGCGATATTTCTGGAGGAGGGCGCGCGGCGCCTCGGGGTGTGACGCGTTTTCATGAGTGTGAGTTTAGGACATAAACGGACCTATTGTGATAAGAAGGATTATCTCAATAGCACTGTTTTGAGGTGCGTTTCCGGCAGACGTATCTTTACAAATCGCCGGCGCGCACGTTAGAGAGGGGCGGGCGAATCCGCTCCGGCACACCGACGTAACTCGCTTACTCCGCCCGACGCCGGGATCGAAATGGGGTGGGCGACCCTATCTCCGTCGACGTAATGGCCCGCCCGATCGCGATCTTTTTTACCCCGCGTCACCCGTCCGACTGTGATAAAACAGCGCGCGAATGCGCCGTCGGCTACGCATGAGTCCATTCGGGAGTAGAGGTTGAGAAGGAAGTCAGGGAACGGGTCACAGGTCATCGCGCTACGCGTCGAGCCGACAATCGAACAGCGATTGAGACTGCTGGCGGAAACCACAGGGCGCAGCGAGTCGTTTTTTCTCAAGCAGTTGATCGAGAAGGGCATCCACGCGATGGAAGACGCCTGGCTGCCGCGGGAAGTGGTTGCGCAGGTCCGCAGCGGGAATCTACCCGCACAGCAGCATGGCACAATCTTTGATCTGTTCGACAATTCGATTCGTGACCGGTGAGCAGGGGCCGCAACGGATGCGTAATTATTGGTGCTTTAACGGCGTCTGCGGACACGGACACTGCGGTTTTTACGCGCTTTTTTACTCCTTCCCTCCGGCACCACCCGCTCCATCAAACTGGACGGCGCATAGCGGTCACGGCCGATCTCTGGCGCCGAAGAATCCGTACTGGCGACCGAACCGGTGTGATGGGGCGGGACGTCACGCGGCACGCCCGGTATGCCTAACAGAAGACGCGGAACACACGGAGCTCGGCTGACTGGGTTCCGCTGCGGCTTGCGCCGTTCGGACCGCGGAGCTTGAGGTCTGATCGGATAACCACGGATTTAAGCCATTAAATGCAGTTCTGATAGTTGGCAGTTATCAAAACTGCGCGGGTCTCCCAAGAATCGTTCACGCCGTGCCATGTATCCGGCGTTTATGGCCAGCGCGGACGACGTGACTTAATCGGCAGGGCGGATTCAGCGGGATCTAGCGTAAGTGTGTCGATGCACGGTGGCAGCCGGGTAGGGGAGGGCCAACGTTGCATGAGCAGTGACAAGCGGGGAGCGGAGGCCGTCGCAGCGGCAAGGTGACGAGCAGGTAGCGGTGCGGCTGACAATCGACTCGTTCATCACGAAGGCGATCATGAAAGATGGAGCCGTTCAACAAATTGGCCGCGGATCCTTGCCGCCTGGGAGCGCGCCGGGCGACGGCTTGAACCTTGGGCGGTACAGCAGGTACAGGCATTGCGGTCGTTGACCGTTCGCCCGTTCCCACTACGCTCGACGCACGATATTTCGCCCAGCCGATA
>NZ_JARESV010000114.1:0-5328 GCF_046026985.1 Paraburkholderia sp. RL18-101-BIB-B | reverse complement strand
GTAAACGCAGAAACCCCACCTTTTTGGGGTGGGGTTTCTGTTTGCTGCGGGGGAGCCTGACGATTACCTACTTTCACACGGGTAATCCGCACTATCATCGGCGTGGAGTCGTTTCACGGTCCTGTTCGGGATGGGAAGGGGTGGGACCGACTCGCTATGGTCATCAGGCATGACTTGTTGCTGCACTGCCCGTGGAGCAGTACAGCCAATCTGGAAGAAGTAGTTTCTGGTGATGCTCACCAGGGGTAAAGCGTTGGGCTGTGCTGTTTCTGGCACAACATCGATCTCAACCTGCGTGCTACCCCCTTCGGGGGTGGGATGCCCGTAAGTGCTGAAGCACTAACGATCATCGCAAAACACACCGGTTATAGGATCAAGCCTTACGGGCAATTAGTATCAGTTAGCTTAACGCATTACTGCGCTTCCACACCTGACCTATCAACGTCCTGGTCTTGAACGACCCTTCAAGGGGCTCGAAGCCCCGGGGATATCTCATCTTAAGGCGAGTTTCCCGCTTAGATGCTTTCAGCGGTTATCTCTTCCGAACATAGCTACCCGGCGATGCCACTGGCGTGACAACCGGTACACCAGAGGTTCGTCCACTCCGGTCCTCTCGTACTAGGAGCAGCCCCCTTCAAATATCCAGCGCCCACGGCAGATAGGGACCAAACTGTCTCACGACGTTTTAAACCCAGCTCACGTACCTCTTTAAATGGCGAACAGCCATACCCTTGGGACCGGCTACAGCCCCAGGATGAGATGAGCCGACATCGAGGTGCCAAACACCGCCGTCGATATGAACTCTTGGGCGGTATCAGCCTGTTATCCCCAGAGTACCTTTTATCCGTTGAGCGATGGCCCTTCCATACAGAACCACCGGATCACTATGACCTGCTTTCGCACCTGCTCGACTTGTCGGTCTCGCAGTTAAGCACGCTTATGCCATTGCACTATCAGCACGATTTCCGACCGTACCTAGCGTACCTTCGTACTCCTCCGTTACACTTTGGGAGGAGACCGCCCCAGTCAAACTGCCTACCATGCACTGTCCCCAGTCCGGATAACGGACCAAGGTTAGAACCTCAAACAAACCAGGGTGGTATTTCAAGGTCGGCTCCACGCAGACTGGCGTCCACGCTTCAAAGCCTCCCACCTATCCTACACAGATCGGTTCAAAGTCCAATGCAAAGCTACAGTAAAGGTTCATGGGGTCTTTCCGTCTAGCCGCGGGGAGATTGCATCATCACAAACACTTCAACTTCGCTGAGTCTCGGGAGGAGACAGTGTGGCCATCGTTACGCCATTCGTGCAGGTCGGAACTTACCCGACAAGGAATTTCGCTACCTTAGGACCGTTATAGTTACGGCCGCCGTTTACCGGGACTTCAATCAAGAGCTTGCACCCCATCATTTAATCTTCCGGCACCGGGCAGGCGTCACACCCTATACGTCCACTTTCGTGTTTGCAGAGTGCTGTGTTTTTATTAAACAGTCGCAGCCACCAGTTTATTGCAACCCCTTCACCCTTCTGGCGCAGGCCAGTCAAGCTACAGGGGCGTACCTTATCCCGAAGTTACGGTACCAATTTGCCGAGTTCCTTCTCCCGAGTTCTCTCAAGCGCCTTAGAATACTCATCTCGCCCACCTGTGTCGGTTTGCGGTACGGTCTTGTTAAACTGAAGCTTAGAGGCTTTTCTTGGAACCACTTCCAGTTGCTTCTTCACCGAAGTGAATGGCGCCACGCCCTTGAATTGCGCACCCGGATTTGCCTGAGTGCCTTCTCCAACGCAGCGACCGGGACTTCCAACACCCGGACAACCTTCCGCGATCCGTCCCCCCATCGCATTTAACAATGGTGCAGGAATATTAACCTGCTTCCCATCAGCTACGCATTTCTGCCTCGCCTTAGGGGCCGACTCACCCTACGCCGATGAACGTTGCGTAGGAAACCTTGGGCTTACGGCGAGGGGGCCTTTCACCCCCTTTATCGCTACTCATGTCAGCATTCGCACTTCCGATACCTCCAGCGCACTTTTCAATGCACCTTCGCAGGCTTACGGAACGCTCTCCTACCATGCACATAAATGTGCATCCGCAGCTTCGGTATATTGCTTAGCCCCGTTACATCTTCCGCGCAGGACGACTCGATCAGTGAGCTATTACGCTTTCTTTAAAGGATGGCTGCTTCTAAGCCAACCTCCTGACTGTTTTAGCCTTCCCACTTCGTTTCCCACTTAGCAATATTTGGGGACCTTAGCTGGCGGTCTGGGTTGTTTCCCTCTTGACACCGGACGTTAGCACCCGATGTCTGTCTCCCGTGATTGCACTCTTCGGTATTCGGAGTTTGCTATGGCGTAGTAATCCGCAATGGACCCCACAACCATGACAGTGCTCTACCCCCGAAGGTGATACACGAGGCACTACCTAAATAGTTTTCGGAGAGAACCAGCTATTTCCAGGTTTGTTTAGCCTTTCACCCCTATCCACAGCTCATCCCCTAACTTTTCAACGTTAGTGGGTTCGGACCTCCAGTACGTGTTACCGCACCTTCATCCTGGCCATGGATAGATCACCTGGTTTCGGGTCTACACCCAGCGACTGAACGCCCTGTTCGGACTCGCTTTCGCTACGCCTGCCCTAATCGGTTAAGCTTGCCACTGAATGTAAGTCGCTGACCCATTATACAAAAGGTACGCCGTCACCCCCTTGCGAAGGCTCCGACTGTTTGTATGCATGCGGTTTCAGGATCTATTTCACTCCCCTCCCGGGGTTCTTTTCGCCTTTCCCTCACGGTACTGGTTCACTATCGGTCGATCACGAGTATTTAGCCTTGGAGGATGGTCCCCCCATCTTCAGACAGGATTTCACGTGTCCCGCCCTACTTGTCGTACACCCAGTTCTTCCTCGCTGTTTTCGTCTACAGGGCTATCACCTGCTATGGCCGCACTTTCCAGAGCGTTCGACTAACAATGAAGATAAAGAGTACAGGCTGGTCCCATTTCGCTCGCCACTACTCTGGGAATCTCGGTTGATTTCTTTTCCTGCGGTTACTTAGATGTTTCAGTTCACCGCGTTCGCTTCACATGACCTATGTATTCAGTCATGGATGACCCATACGGGCCGGGTTTCCCCATTCGGATATCGGTGGATCAAAGCTCGTTTGCCAGCTCCCCACCGCTTTTCGCAGGCTACCGCGTCCTTCATCGCCTGTGATCGCCAAGGCATCCACCACATGCACTTGTTCGCTTGACCCTATAACGGGTGTGTCTCCTGCATGATCCACGGGGAATCATGCGCTCGCCACTCTCGCTACAGGTTGAGTATTCGTGTTGCGCCGTATTCCAAGGCAATCTTTCGATCACCTTTAAAATACATTGATACAATCACAACCCTGATTCACCTACTCACACACCCATCTCTAAGTATGCTTTCGTGAATCTCTTTACTACTTCTTCCTGATTGTTAAAGAACGACAGCCGATATAAAGCTCTGCTTCATATCACTCTGACTGGCTCAATCGCCAATGCCTGTTTCACTACACCGCAAACCTCTTTCAAGGTCCGCCGCAGTAAAACCGGCATTGAGGATTGGTGGAGGATGACGGGATCGAACCGACGACCCCCTGCTTGCAAAGCAGGTGCTCTCCCAGCTGAGCTAATCCCCCAGTCATACACAGATAAAAATCTCTATCCGCACTGCATACCCCGGGATCATCGATCAGCACACCAGACAAGACTTTGGTGGGTCTGGATGGATTCGAACCATCGACCCCCGCCTTATCAAGACGGTGCTCTAACCGACTGAGCTACAGACCCCTGAGTCTGTCCTAGATTTCACAGCCGATAAGCGTGAGCGCTCAACGCGATTGACACGTTAGCTCGAGAAAGGAGGTGATCCAGCCGCACCTTCCGATACGGCTACCTTGTTACGACTTCACCCCAGTCATGAATCCTACCGTGGTGACCGTCCTCCTTGCGGTTAGACTAGCCACTTCTGGTAAAACCCACTCCCATGGTGTGACGGGCGGTGTGTACAAGACCCGGGAACGTATTCACCGCGGCATGCTGATCCGCGATTACTAGCGATTCCAGCTTCACGCACTCGAGTTGCAGAGTGCGATCCGGACTACGATCGGTTTTCTGGGATTGGCTCCCCCTCGCGGGTTGGCGACCCTCTGTTCCGACCATTGTATGACGTGTGAAGCCCTACCCATAAGGGCCATGAGGACTTGACGTCATCCCCACCTTCCTCCGGTTTGTCACCGGCAGTCTCCCTAGAGTGCTCTTGCGTAGCAACTAGGGACAAGGGTTGCGCTCGTTGCGGGACTTAACCCAACATCTCACGACACGAGCTGACGACAGCCATGCAGCACCTGTGTTATGGCTCCCTTTCGGGCACTCCCACCTCTCGGCAGGATTCCATACATGTCAAGGGTAGGTAAGGTTTTTCGCGTTGCATCGAATTAATCCACATCATCCACCGCTTGTGCGGGTCCCCGTCAATTCCTTTGAGTTTTAATCTTGCGACCGTACTCCCCAGGCGGTCAACTTCACGCGTTAGCTACGTTACTAAGGAAATGAATCCCCAACAACTAGTTGACATCGTTTAGGGCGTGGACTACCAGGGTATCTAATCCTGTTTGCTCCCCACGCTTTCGTGCATGAGCGTCAGTATTGGCCCAGGGGGCTGCCTTCGCCATCGGTATTCCTCCACATCTCTACGCATTTCACTGCTACACGTGGAATTCTACCCCCCTCTGCCATACTCTAGCCCGCCAGTCACAAATGCAGTTCCCAGGTTAAGCCCGGGGATTTCACATCTGTCTTAGCGAACCGCCTGCGCACGCTTTACGCCCAGTAATTCCGATTAACGCTTGCACCCTACGTATTACCGCGGCTGCTGGCACGTAGTTAGCCGGTGCTTATTCTTCCGGTACCGTCATCCCCCACGGGTATTAACCACGAGGTTTTCTTTCCGGACAAAAGTGCTTTACAACCCGAAGGCCTTCTTCACACACGCGGCATTGCTGGATCAGGCTTTCGCCCATTGTCCAAAATTCCCCACTGCTGCCTCCCGTAGGAGTCTGGGCCGTGTCTCAGTCCCAGTGTGGCTGGTCGTCCTCTCAGACCAGCTACAGATCGTCGCCTTGGTAGGCCTTTACCCCACCAACTAGCTAATCTGCCATCGGCCGCCCCTGTAGCGCGAGGTCCGAAGATCCCCCGCTTTCATCCACAGATCGTATGCGGTATTAATCCGGCTTTCGCCGGGCTATCCCCCACTACAGGACACGTTCCGATGTATTACTCACCCGTTCGCCACTCGCCACCAGG
>NZ_JARESV010000113.1:0-5625 GCF_046026985.1 Paraburkholderia sp. RL18-101-BIB-B | reverse complement strand
AAATGAGATCGTTGCCGTCGCGATCAAAACTGGCCGGCCCCATCATGTCCTTCATCCGCACCGTGCGGCCGGCCATGTCGGGAAACGGGAGTCGCACGTAACACTGGCTCTGGTTGTCGGCGTAGTTGACGGCAACGAGCCGCCGTTCGCCGTCGGCTCGTTGCCAGGACCACGCGATGAAACAATCCGAGGTCCTGTTGCCCTCCCACGCCGGCACGCATTCGAGCAGGTTCCACGCGCCGTCCCGAAAGACCGGTTGCCGCAGCACTGCCATCAGGTTCTGATAGAACCGTTGCAGCCTTGCGTCGATAGGCTCCTGTGGCGACCGGACCAGGTGCGGCGAGATGCGTTTCCTGCAGCCCTCGAACTGGCCTTGGTGAAAGAAGCGCAGACCAGGCGAAAGAAACGTGATGATGGCGCCTGCCTCGTGCCTGCCGGGTTCGAAGGCCGCCGCGGTCCGGGGCTCGTCGTGGTTTTCCAGAAAGCGGGCCAGCTTGTCCTGGTAATCGAGCCCGGCGTGCAGATGCTCGCGCACCGACCGTGCGTGCGCATCGCGCAGGCGGTCATACATCTGCTTGTCATAGGCGTAATCGAAGCCCTGCTGCTGCATCGTCCATTCCAGGTCCCAATAGACCTCCGCCATGAACAGGAACTGCGGATGCTCGCGCTGCACGGATTCGATCGCCTTCGGCCAGAAGGGATCGGCGCGAATGTTCCAGGTGCGTTCGAACACGTCGGGCAAGACCAGCATGGCCATGTCGCATCGCACGCCGTCGCATTGCCCTGCGATTCTTTGCAGCTCGCCGATCATCGCCTGCTGTAACTCCGGATTGCCGTAGTTGAGCTGCGACGTATCGGGCCATCCGTCGAAGTATGGATCCCGGCCGTGGGCAAGCACCAGCGGACCGTTCCTTGTCTGCACCCGGTAGTAGTTGCGCGGTGAGCGAGCCAGGTCCGCCTCGCTCCCGTGGACGAAGTAGTCCGGATCCTCATCGATCCAGTCGTGATCCGGCGCCATGTGATTCGGCACGAAGTCGAGCATCAGCTTCAGTCCGCGTTGCTGCAGACGCTGCCGCAATCGGGCGAGCGCCCCGGCGCCGCCCAGATCGCGATGGACGGTGTAGCTCTGGATGGCGAACCCGGAGCCGGCGATGTCTTCGTCGCAGAGGTCCGGTATCGTTTCGGCGAATTCGCGACGCCATTCGGGATTCGCCCGCGAGATCGCCCGCGCTGCGGGGCCGGTCTGCCAGACGCTCAGCAACCAGATCCAGTCAAAGCCCAACTCGGCGAGGCGATCCAGTTCGGCATCCGGAATATCGTCCAGCGTCGCGCGCCTCCCCAGCACGCGGGACAACCCGGTCAGCCAGACGCGGGTGTTGATCTGGTACAGCGCCGGGTAGCGTAAGTCGAACATATTCTCTCTCCTTTACTTCTCGCCGATCCCTTCTCCGCCCACCTGCCCTCTTACGATCCCCGCCATCACGCGCCCGCGTTCGGTTTCCAGCATGGTTTGCGCATCGACACGCCCAAACAGGTCCAGGAGAGGAGCGACGAGGCCCGTCCAGCCTGTCTGGTGGCTGGCCCCAAGGCCCGCGCCATTGTCACCGTGGAAGTACTCGTAAAACAGGATCAGGTCGCGCCAATGCGGATCGTCCTGGAATCTGGCCGTCCCGCCGTAGACGGGCCGTAGCCCGTCGGCATCGCGCAGAAACGTACCCGTCAGCCGACGGACAAGCTCCTGCGCTACCTCGAAGAGCGTCATGTGCGGCCCCGTCCCGGTCGGACATTGAACCTTGAAGTCATCGCCGAAAAAAGTGTAGAAATTCACCAGCGCCCGGACGATCAGCAGATTGACTGGCATCCACACCGGGCCGCGCCAGTTCGAATTGCCACCGAACATGCCGGTATTCGATTCGGCCGGCAGGTACTGCACCTTGTACTCCTGTCCACCGACGTGAAGCACGAACGGATGTTCCAGGTGATAGCGAGAAAGCGAACGAATGCCGTGCGGCCCCAGGAACTCGTTCTCATCGAGCAGGTAACCGAGCACGCGCTCGAGTTTCCGCTTGTTGAGAATCGATAGAAGTCTCCGTTCCCTATGGCCGATGAAACCCGCGTCGGTCGGAGCCACATGGGCAACCAGCTCGGGGTAGCGTTTTCGAAACTGCGCAATCAGCTCCATCAGCTTCGGATACCGCATGACAGACTCCGCTTCGAACACCGTGGACGCGCACAGTGGCAACAATCCCACCAGTGACCTTACTTTCAAACGCATCGTCTGGCCGTCGGGGAGCCGCAACAGATCATAGAAAAAACCGTCCTCCTCGTCCCACATCTCATCGCTATGTTCGCCACGACGGTCCATCGCATAGGCGATCCACATGAAATGCTGGACGAACTTGAAGGCGACCTCCTCGTACATCGGGTCGTACTCGGTCAGAATCATGGCCATCTCCAGCATGCTCTGGCAATAGAACGCCATCCACGCCGTCCCGTCCGCCTGCTCCAGCGAGCCACCAGTCGGGAGCTGTGCACTGCGATCGAATACACCGATGTTGTCCAGACCCAGAAAACCGCCAGCGAAGACGTTGCGGCCCGCTGGGTCCTTGCGATTGACCCACCAGTTGAAATTGAGCATCAACCCCTGAAACGAGCGTTCCAGGAATCGCAGGTCGGCCCGACCCAGCTGTTTCTCGTACTTGTACAGCCAGAGCGTGGCAGCGGCATGCACTGGCGGATTCACGTCGCTGAAGTTCCACTCGTAGGCTGGAATCTGCCCGCTTGGGTGGACGTACAGGCTGCGCAGCATCAGCAGCAGCTGCTCCTTGGCGAAATCGAAATCCACCAGCGCCAGGGAGACCGTATGGAAGGCCAGGTCCCAGGCGGCGTACCACGGATACTCCCACTTGTCCGGCATGGAGATCACGTCGGCATTCAACATGTGGAACCACTCGGTGTTGCGCACGTCGTGGCGCTGGGCCTCGAGCAATGGATGACTACGGTGCTCGCGCAGCCAGAGCTGCAGGTCGAAGTAGTAGTACTGCTTGCTCCACAGCATTCCCGCCAACGCCTGACGGTGCACCCGGCGCTGGTCTTCGGTCAACGATGCGGGCGCAATCCGCTCGTAGAACTCGTCAGCGTCGGCGATGCGGCTATTGAATATGTTCTCGAAGTCGCGGAACGCATTGTCCAGTTTGGTTGCCATCAGACGCAGCTGGATGGTCGTGCTGCCGCCGCCGGGCACGTCGCAGATATAGTGGGCCGCGGCCTTGGTTCCGGTCCTGGCGGGATTCACCGCGTCGCCTTGTCCCGAAATGACGTAGGCGTGGAACGCATCCTTGACGTAGGGAGACGCGTTGGGCTGGCCCCACAGACGCTGCGCATTGCTCTCGTTCTCGGTGAAGAGCGTCTCCGGGGAGCCATCGCAATGGAGCCAGTACTGGCCCAGTTCAGGGTGCGTGGCCTGAATGGCGCCTGGGCCCGCATCGAGCAGCGAGGGCTTGCGATCGTCCTCACCCCATGACCATGTGTTGCGGAACCATAGCGTCGGCAGGACCCGCAGCCGTGCCGCTTCTGGTCCGCGGTTGTGCACGGAAATACGAACGAGGATGTCGTCCGGATCCGCCTTCGCGTATTCGACGAACACATCGAAATACCGGTCATCATCGAAGACACCGGTGTCGAGCAGTTCGTACTCGAACTCCTCCCGCGATCGCCTCCGGTTGGTCTCGATCAAGTCCCGATAGGGATATTCTCGCTGCGGGTACTTATAGAGGTACTTCATGTAGGAGTGGGTGGGCGTGCTGTCGAGGTAGAAGTAATATTCCTTGACGTCCTCGCCATGGTTGCCCTCGCTGTTGGTGAGGCCGAAGAGGCGCTCCTTCAAGATCGGATCGCGCTCGTTCCACAACGCAAGCGCAAAGCACAGCTGCTGCCTCTCGTCGCAGAGTCCGCCGAGCCCGTCCTCGCCCCACCTATAGGCACGTGAGCGGGAATGGTCATGGGTGAAGTAGTTCCAGGCATCGCCGTTGTCGCTGTAGTCCTCTCGCACTGTCCCCCACTGCCGCTCGCTGAGGTAAGGCCCCCACTTCTTCCACGGCACCTGGGCCTCACGCGCGTCGTTCAGGCGTTTTTGTTCCGCTACGTCCACTATTCCAGTACCCATGCTTTTGCTCCGTTAGGGGTAAATGAACTCAGCTCGACGCAACACAGGCGGGCGCGCCACACCGAGCGCTCATCGTGCGCGATTCAGGCAACGCCGGTGCATCGGTATGTGTGGCGTTGAACGTTCTGCTTGCTTGAAGACCTCATCAAATACGCCTTGACGGTACAAAAACTCATAACGTCCCCGGGAAACGGCATATCGTCGGTACATTCATGTCAAGCGCGTTACCCGACGCAATCGCCGTATCACGCGCGGCGCGTCGGTGGTGCTACCGCCGCTCGCGATCCGGCGGGTCGCCGGTGCTCGTGAGCGCCGGTTCGATGGGCGCCGGTGGCGCCTCCTCGTCGATCCACGCCTGCAGCAGCGTGGAGGTCACCGCGAGTATCACCGGGCCGATGAACAGGCCGACGATCCCGAACGCGATCACCCCGCCGATCACCCCGATCAGGATCAGCAGCAGCGACAGGTCCACGCCTCGCTTGATCAGCAGCGGCCGCAACACATTGTCGAGCAGCCCGACGAACACCGACCAGACCCCCAGCGCGATTCCCGTGACAAGCTGGTCGTGATAGATCAGCCAGACCACGGCACCGATCAGCGGAAGGCCCGGACCGATCTGCGCGAGACAGAGAATCAGGATCAGCGCTGTCAGGATCCCCGCGCCGGGGATTCCGGCGACGTACAGGCCCAGCCCGGCGAGCGTCGCCTGCGCGACCGCCGTTACGACGATCCCGAGCGCGACCGCGCGGATCGACAATCCGGCAAGCCGCACTGCCGCCGCCCCGCGTTCGGCGGCGATGCGCGCCGCGAAACGCACCACGCTGCTGGACGCGGCCTCGCCCTGCGAATAGAGAATGCCGGCGATGATCAGGGTCAGCACCAGGTGGATCACCAGCAAGCCGACCGTGCCGGCTTGCGAGAGCAGCCATTTCGCGGCTATCAGCGCATAAGGCTGCACTTGTGCAAGGATGCCACCGCGACCTGCGTCGGACAGGCGCTGCCACTCGCGTGCGAGGCCTTCGCCGGCGAGCGGCACCTGATGCAGCCAGCTGGGCGGGGGAGGCAGCGAGTAGTTCGGCAGCGCCTCGGCCTGGTCGACAATGTCGCCGCCGTGCTCGGCGATCGTCGACACCGCCCCGTACAGCGGCAGCACGATCACGACCAGCAGGCCGATCAGCATCACGGTGACGGCGATCCAGCGACGGCCACCGACGCGCTTTTCGATACCGATCATCACGGGCCAGGTGGCAACGACGATCATCGTCGCCCAGATCAGCGCCGGCAGAAACGGACGGACGATATAAAGACTGCCGAAGATCAGCAGCGACAGAATCACGATGATCAGCAGGATGCGGGCAATATCCGCTTGCGGTCGCGACTTCACGTCATTCTCCTGACACGCGATCAGGCCAAAGCCGCGCGGGGGCATGCGGTCCGGTGGCGCATACCGCCGACAGGGC
>NZ_JARESV010000112.1:0-5733 GCF_046026985.1 Paraburkholderia sp. RL18-101-BIB-B | reverse complement strand
TGTGCTGACGGCGTCGGCGACGGTGCGCCGGATCGTCAACATGACGGCGCTGCTGGTGGCGGATGTTGTGGGCGGCCGCATGAACGGTTGATTCTTGCGCCTCGGCTTGGTCACGCGGATGCAGCAAAGCAATCTCGCGTTGCACGATGCCCACGAGGGTACTCTCGGTCCGACATCGCGAGCCGGGTTTACTGGACGAAAAGCCTGCGCGTATGTCTGGATGGGCGTCGACGGCCCCAAGCCTGGCGCTCCGCTTCACAACCCGCACTACGACTTCAACGACGACGCATTGGCTGCCGGTGCCTCATATTGGGTGAACGTCGTGAAGGCGTTTGGCGCTGCGCATGTGTGAAGCTTCGCCGCTGCCCTGTGCGACTGTGTGGTCTGTAATGGCCGCGCGGCGCCGACGCCTGAAGACACTATGACTTTCCGTGAGGCAGAGGCTGGCGCGCCTGCTGCGAGGCGGTTTCGATCGTCACTTCGCTGTGCAGCAGGAACGTTGCCAATTCCGGCGTGCCCGGTTGAGCATCGGTCACCAGGGTCCAGTCGCGTTCGAGTGGGGTCCAGTGCTGCTGGCTCGCGCGATCCAGTTTGTGCGACGTCACCAGCACGAAGACGTTGGCCGCCTGCCTGATGATGCATTCCTTCAGATAGGCCTGCTCGGCGGTCGCCTCGCAGAGCCCACGGCCGGCGACCACGCCGTCCGCGCCAAGAAAAGCCTTGTCGACGGACAGGCGGTTCAGCGCGATCTGCGCGAGCGGCCCAAGCGTGCTCATGCTTGAGGGCCGCAGGTCGCCGCCGATCAGCGTGACCGGCACGTCGCTCGACGCAAGCAGGCCAATTGCCAGCAGGTTGTTGGTGACCACGCGAATGTCGCGGCGGCCGGCCAGCAGCCGGGCCATTGCAGCGGTGGTGGTGCCGCCGTCGAGAAAGATGGTGTCGCCGTCCTGGACGTGGCTCACCGCCACCTGCGCGATCGCGTCCTTTTGCTCGCGGAAGCTTTCGCGCCGCAGATCGAGCGACTCCTCGGGTTCGTGAATCCCGACCGAGGCGGCCGCGCCTCCGTACGTGCGCACGATGAGCCGTTCGTCGGCGAGCGCGCGCAGGTCGCGACGTACGGTTGCTTCGGACATGCCGAAATGCTCGCACAGGGCGCCCACGTCGTTCATGCCGGACAGAACGGCCTTCAGCATCGCCTCGCGGCGGTTCGTAACTTTCATGGTGATAGAGGGTAGCGGGTCATCCGAATGCTGCGCGCAATAGAGAGGAGAGGCGCCAACGGGCGTAAGTGTAATCAAACCGGCTGCTGGAGCAACGCCTGCGGAGCGGGGCGCGCTGCGCCCGCGACGTCGTTACGGCATACAAGTGGTTTTGGCTCAATGTGATCGATTCAATCAAATTCGACCCCATTACGCCTGAACGTGCTCGTTACTGGCGAATTTGCCAGCCTCGACAACTTGTTAATGAGCGGATTGCGCAGGGGCGTCTCGTGGCGTACACTCCGAATGACTGAATCAGTCATTTATAAATGATTGTTTCGATCATTTCCATACAGGAGACAATGATGGCCCAAGTTCCTATCAAGCGCGCGATCGAACGCGTTCCGGGCGGGATGATGATCGTCCCGCTACTGTTCGGCGCAATGATCGCCACCTTCTTGCCGGGCATGCCGAAGTTCTTCGGCTCGTTCACGAATGCGTTGTTTACCGGCGCGTTGCCGATTCTCGCCGTGTTTTATGTGTGCATGGGCGCGTCGATCGATGTGAAGGCAACGCCTTATCTGCTCAAGAAGGGCGGGGCGCTATTCGCGGCGAAGGTCGGGTCCGCGATTATGGTGGGTGTCGTGCTGGGCCACTTTTTGGGTGAGCAGCCGGTTTCGTCCGGACTGTTCGCGGGAATGTCGACGCTGGCGGTGGTTGCCGCGATGAACGACACGAACGGCGGCCTGTACATGGCGTTGATGGGTCAATATGGCAAGTCTGAGGACGTCGGTGCCTATACGATCATGTCGCTCGAATCCGGCCCGTTCCTGACGATGGTCACGCTCGGCGTAGCCGGGCTGTCGGCGTTTCCGTGGCAGACGCTGGTCGGCAGCATCCTCCCGCTCGCGGCCGGCATGCTGCTCGGCAATCTGGACCGTGAGATGCGCAACTTTCTCGGCCGCGCGGTGCCTGTGATGATTCCGTTCTTCGCCTTGGCGCTGGGCGCGAGCCTCGACCTGCACAAAGTATGGCAAGCCGGCTTGCTCGGCATTGGCCTCGGCGTCGCGGTGGTGATCGTGACGGGCATCCCCCTGTATTTGACCGATCGGCTGACTGGCGGCACGGGTGTCGCAGGCGTGGCGGCAGCCAACACGGCTGGCAACGGAGCGGCTGTGCCGGCGCTGATTGCAGCGGCCAACCCGGTCTATGCCGAGGCCGCGAAGAGCGCGACTTTGCTGGTCGCCTCATGCGTCGTCGTGACCGCAATCGTGTCGCCGATTCTTACTGCGGCCGTCGCAAAGCGAATTGGCAAGCAGGCCGACGCGAGCCGCGCGGCTGCATTGGAGGCGACCCGGTGAGCAGCACGAGCATTCTGATCATCGCCGACGACCTGTCCGGCGCCGCCGACTGCGCGATTGCATTTGCGGGAGCGGGGCGCAGTACGGCGGTGACGCTGAACGCGTCACGCGCGATGGGCGCGGCGGAGGTGATCGCGGTGGATACCGACACGCGCCGCATGCCGCCGGCCGAAGCTGCACACTGCACCAGCGCCGCGTGGCTGGCGCAGCGCGGGCCGGGTCGGCGTCTGTACAAGAAAATCGATTCGACCTTGCGCGGTAACTGGGCCGCGGAAGTAGCCGCGTTGCAGCCGCTCGCGGGCCTCGCCATCGTCGCCACGGCCTTTCCTGCCACTGGGCGCACCGTCCGTGAGGGCCGCGTATTCGTGCGCGGCGTGCCGCTCGAAAATACGGAAACGTGGCAGCTCGAACACGCCGCGCACTCCGCCGACCTCAACGCCATGGTCAAGGCGGTCGGCTTGCGCACCGCGGCCCTGGGTGTCGACGCGCTGCGTGGCGATCCCGCAGCGTTGCGCGCTGCCATTGCCGCCGTGGCGAGCAGTGGCGCGCAGGCGCTCATCGTCGATGCGGAAACGGATGAGGATTTGAGAGCACTCGCGCAGGCGACAGCGTCGATGGAGGAAGCCCTGTTCTGGGTCGGCTCGGGCGGTCTGGCTCGCGAACTGGCGTCGTTGAGTGACCTGTTCGAGGTCGCCACGGAAGCCGCGCAAGACGCGCCGCCGAAGCCGGACCAGCAGAGAAGCGCGATCCTGATTCTGGTGGGCAGTCTGTCGGCCGTCTCGGAACAGCAATGCGCGATGCTGCGCGAGCGTGCGGGCGTGGGCGAGTTGATCGTGCCGCCGGTCGTGCTGCGCGCGGGCGAGTCTCATCAGGAGTGGACGGCCTGGCAGGCACGCGTTGGCGCGCATCTGAGCGCGCACACCGACTTGCTGGTGCGAATTGGTCGCGACGATCTGTTCGATCCCGCCGAAGGCGCGCAATTGTCTGCGTCGCTCGCTTCGCTCGTCGCACCGTTTTTCACGCATCTGAGCGGTTTGATCGCGACGGGCGGCGAAACCGCGCGCGCGATGCTCGGTACAGCCGGCATCGACAGCCTGCAATTGCTTTCGGAAATCGAGCCGGGCGTGGCAGTGGGCCGCCCGTACGGCAACCCGCGCCTCACCGTCGTCACCAAAGCCGGCGCATTTGGCAGCGAGCATGCGCTGTACGGCGCCTACCTTCATCTGCGGGGCACACCGGAGTTCGCTGACAACGAGTCCGGATCGGCTCACCCGAGCGGCAACACAACATCTTCGCCGGCTCGCGAAACGAACCAACGTCATTCAGGCAAAACATCATGAGCAACTATCTTCCAGTCATCGGCATCACGATGGGCGACGCAGCGGGCGTGGGTCCGGAAATCGTCGTCAAGAGCTTGACGCACGAGTCCGTCTACCGGCAGTGCCGGCCGCTCGTCATCGGCGATGCCGCGCGCCTCGAGCAGGCCAACCGGATTGTCGGCGGCAGCACGAAAGTGCGTCGCATCGCGAAGCCGGCTGATGCGCAATATGAGCAGGGCACCATCGACTGCATCGACCTCGGGCTGATTCCCGCCGACCTGCCTTTCGGCGCACTGTCGGCGCTCGCAGGCGACGCCGCGTATCAGTACATCGCGCGCGCCGTCGAACTCGCGAAGGCCGACGAGATCGATGCGATCTGCACGGCGCCGCTGAACAAGGAAGCGTTGCACGCCGGCGGTCACAAGTATCCCGGCCACACTGAAATGCTCGCGCATCTCACGGGCATCGAGGAGGTGTCGATGATGCTGGTCGCGCCGAAACTGCGCGTGATTCACGTGACGACTCACATCGGCATTATCGATGCGATCCGCAAGATCGAACCGGGCCTCGTGCAGCGCACGCTAGAGCGAGGCCATGCGACGCTGGTGAAGGCGGGCATTGCCAATCCGCGCATCGCCGTGTGCGGCATCAACCCGCATGCCGGCGAAAACGGCCTGTTCGGTTATGGCGAGGAAGAGGAAAAGATCGTTCCGGCCGTGCAGGTCTTGCGTGAACGCGGCTGGGACATCGAGGGCCCGCTTCCGGCCGACACGCTGTTCTTCCGTGCGGGACGCGGCGACTTCGATCTGGTGGTGGCGATGTACCACGATCAGGGCCATGGTCCGGTCAAGGTGCTCGGCCTCGAAGCCGGCGTCAACGTGACGGTCGGACTCGATGTGATCCGTACCTCGGTCGATCACGGCACGGCGTTCGATATCGCAGGCAAAGGCATCGCTGACGAACGCAGCCTGCTCGAAGCACTGCGGCAAGGCGCCGAACTTGCGACGCGCCGCGCCTGACGCGGCTTGAAATCGATGTACGTGCGCGGTGCCGCCCGCTCGCGCGGAGCGGCACCGTGCCCTTAGGGCTGTAGTTGTCAGGGTTATGCAAACACGACGCACTGAAGACTTTCGCGAAAGGCTACTCGAAGCGGGTGTCGCGCTGTTCGCCGAAACGGGTTATCACGGCACCGGCGTAAAAGACATCGTCGAGCGTGCCGGCGTGCCGAAGGGCTCGTTCTACAACTACTTCGAGAGCAAAGAGGCATTCGGCGCGGCAATCCTGCAACACTACGCGCAGGAGCAGGCCGCTGAATGGAAGCGGTATTCGCGCGAAGCGGCATCGTCCGACCCGCTGCTCGCGCTTCGCGGCATCTACGCATGCATCGTTGCCGACTACGAAGCCTGTGACGACCGCTACGGTTGTCTGGTCGGCAACTTTGCAGGAGAGATCGCGCAGTCGAGCGATCTGTGCCGGCTCGCCGCGCGCAGGACGGTCAATGAATGGCGTGTCGGCTGTGCCGATTATCTGCGGCGCGGCCAGGAATACGGCTCCGTGCGGCGCGATCTTTCGGCTGATGCAATGGCTGACCTGTTCTGGAATGCGTGGGAAGGCAGCTTGTTGCGCATGAAGCTGGATGACTCCGTCGAGCCGCTGAAGGCTTGCGTGCATTCCATGTTCGATCTGTTTTTCAAATCCCCGCAGTAACGGTCGTGGCTGGTTTGAACGGTGTCTGGTGTCGATCCGGGTAGCCGTTTATTCCGTTTTGAGACGACCGGTCATTTCAATGTAAGGAAGAGAGATTCAATGCAGAACTTTACGTTTCATAACCCCACACGAATCATTTTCGGCGAC
>NZ_JARESV010000111.1:0-5994 GCF_046026985.1 Paraburkholderia sp. RL18-101-BIB-B | reverse complement strand
CCCCACTTCTGGCAGCGTAACGGTTCGACCGTCGGCCGCAAATCGTTCAACCCTGACTGCAGCATCGCGTGCGGGTGGCGCACCGAGTTACTGCTTTCCTCTTCGGAGCATGCGATGACGAACCATCCAAAGGAACAGACACGCGGTGTCAGCCGCAAAGATGACCAGGACAAGCTCGCGGATGATATCGCAGACAGCGACCGTGACCCAGCGACGCCGGACAATGCTGCCCCTATCCTACAGTCCGAGGACGACGAACAGCACGACGAAATGTGCGATGAAGACGCACCCGAATAAGAGGCGAGAGAGATAGGCGCTGCGCCAAAACGGTCAGCTGGCTGCGCGTCGCTGCACAATCGGGGGAGCGGCGGACGGGGCTCGGCGTGGTCCGCCTTTTATGGCGGGTTGCAAGCGACGCGGGGTCAATCCTTCTCCGGTTCCGAATGGGTCTCGGAGGCTGCCGGGGCCAACGTTCAGAGTCATCGTTTGTCCGGAATTGCTAGCGGCTTTCCCGGGCGCCGTCCACGTTGTGGCGTACATCAGTCGCGCCGTGCGCCGCCGACTGACGTGCATCGTTGAGGCACGGCTGTTGCGGCGGCCAAGGGTATACCTACGCGCGCTTACAAGCCATGTCCACAGTCCTGCTCGTCGACGACGACCTCGATAACCTCTGGGCGCTTCAGTTGGCCCTGGAAAGCGGCGGCCATCACGTCGTACTCGCGCAAAACGGCGCGGAAGCGTTGCACAAAGTTCTGCGCGAAATGCCACGGCTCATCGTCACTGATTGGCAGATGCCTGAAATGGACGGAGATGAATTGTGCCGGCGCGGGAGGTGCCAGCCCGCATTTGCTCATCTGCCGATAGTCATGCTGTCAGCCATGCCCGAACCCCGCGACGGTCCGCCCTGCTGGTCGGCGTTTTTTCGCAAGCCCGCAGACCTCGCCATGCTACTGCGCACGGTCGACACGTTTGTAGCCGGGCGCCTGGCGGCGGTCTCTGCGCGGCCTGGCGCCGAGGGCCGGGCGGCTTCCCGGTGGCGGCCTGTCAATCCGCGCCGTTGGCCGTAGCGCTCTTCGTTCGATTTGTCCAGGAATGGCGAGCGCGCTTGAGGCCAGGGCCAGCCGCACCTCCAATAATTCTTTAACCGCTGCCCCCTGAACCCGGATTGGTGGCCGATGCCGGCATGGCGGCGCCGGACTTCTTATGCATCTTCTTGTGCGAAGTAGCACCCGAGGGTGTCATGCTATTCGCCCCCGACGCACCCGACACCGTGTCAGTCGAACCACCTGCGTTCGGTTTGCTCATCCCCGTGCCTCCTTGCCCCCCGGCGGCCCCGCCACCCGCGCCTTGTACGTAGATACTCCCAGATATACCGACAAATAGTGCTGCAATCAAAAGTCCTTTCATCACTCTCATGGCAAATCTCCTCGAGGCCGAAGCGTTCGCTGGCACCGGAAGGTGTGCGCCCGCGTCCTACTTCGCGCAATTCCCGTGCCCCGGCGACGCCGCCGTCGGACATGCAGCTCTTACTTCGGGTGACGTGGGGGCCCCTCAGCTCTTAGTCCATGCAAAACGACGTTGACGCGGGCGCCCGGAGATTGAAGTTGAGGCCGAGCTGCAGTTGAAGAGTTTTTTCCTTGCCGCTCAGGGCGCCCTGACAACGTGTGTCGGACGGCCCTCTAAGAGCCGTCCAGATGTTCTTGCCGGACGTCGCGCTCATTGACGAAAGGATTCCGCAGATGAGCGGGCGCGAGCTTGCGGAAGTCTCTCGCGGAAATCCCGCGCTGATTGGAATGACGCTGGTTGCGTTGAGCGGCTTTAATCAAGACGCCGATGTTCAGAGGTCGAAAAGTGCAGGCTTTGATTTGCATCTGACCAAGCCGGTTTCTATCGATGAAGTTATCAGAGCAACCGAAAAGAGATAGGCTCCCGGTTCATGTGAACCGGGGCGTTTCGGCTCCGGCAGGCGAGTGTCAGCGAACTGAGCCGCGAACACTCGCTCTGAACCATCGACAGATTTACTACTCAAGTCGGGCTGCCGTCCGAGTTCGGCTCCGCCGTCGGACCGTCCACGCCTAGCTGCTGTCTCGCCTTCTCCCAATACTCTTCGGAACGCATGTCAGGACTTCCGTCCTTCTCCCAAAGATAGAACGCGAGCGTACGAATCTGGTCCTCGGTAACTGGCATATCCATTTCAATCTCCAGAAAAATCGCCAAATGGGCAGGGCCTTGCCGCTAAGGGTCAATCAAATACCCGCGTCAGAGTGAACGCGCGCGACCTCCACTGAAAAGGCGCAGGATTGCAAGCAGGATGACCGCGCCAATCAGCGCCGTAATAAGTGAGCCGATTATGCCGCTTCCCAAGTGCAACCCGAGAACTCCGCCAAGCCATCCTCCGATGAATGCGCCAACGATTCCCACAATGATGTCGACAAGAATGCCGAAGCCACCACCGTCGACGATACGACCGGCCAAGGCGCCGGCGATGCCGCCAATAATTAGCCAGAAAATGATTCCGTGCGAGACCGGGTCCATATTCGTTTCTCCTTGGGTTCAACCGCTCTAGCGGTCATTGTCAGCAAGCGCTGCAACGGGCACCGACGCAAGCAGCGTTCCCGTGGCGACTCTCAGTCCCCAATCTGTTGCATGGACAGACTTCATCAACTAAAGAACCGCGAGCGTTTGCCGTAATTGCCCTCAGCGGGTCGTGCGGGTCGCAGAAATCAAACTACAGATTCGAGGAATCAGATGGCGGTAGTCAACGCGTGTGTATCGCAACCGTCCCCGCTGATGTTCGAGACCGAAGGCTGACAAAAGGTGGCCGCCGCTTGCGTCGAGTTCGGAGGCTGGATTCATCGCGACAAGACACTGACGCCAATCAAGCTGTCGGCCCTCCTGACAATGCCAGGCAACCCCGGCCTAGCCTGGGCGATGGACAGCCTCGCGGCGGTCGCCGAAGCCGGCATACTTGACGGGGACCAATACATTGAGCAACTGTTTGCGAGCAAAGCGGATGTGCGGTCCTTCCGCCTGATTCTGCGTGACGCCGGCGGCGAGAAGTGGCTGAACGACCGCCATTTAAGTGCCTTAAGGAAATTGGGCTGCGCTGAACTCGATGCAGTGACCTATGCTGCGGCCGCGAGCTTCTTCGACCCTGCTCAGTAATCCGTCATGGACGTACAAGTGATGCTTGTACGTCCGGAAAACCACTCTCAAGCTTTCGCCGTTCCTTCCTGCAGAAAAGCGATTTCGATTTCTCGCTCAAACCAAAAAATCGCCTCGCGGCGACTCTCGCCGCATCCACCGTCCGGCAACGCAAAACGTCGGTCTGATGTCACAAGATTTGCGAGCCGCACGGACGCACCTGGTCCTGATGCCGCGACAGTGCGAACGACCCTGCGCAGCGCGGCAGCGTCTTGGTCGTAAGCAATAAAGGCGCTTCGCGCCACACTCCGCCTGCACTCGGTCGATTGCCATCATGGCATGCGGCCAACATGCACCCAGCGAGTTAAAAATCGTTGAGTCGCTTTCGATGGTCGACGCATACAACGTCCCCAACTGGATGAGATAGTTTCGCAGTCTCTATGAGTTGTGATGCATCCAAGTCGATGCTTTGCACGGCGCATTCCAGTCGTAGAAACCGCCATTCACGTTTGTCGCTCAAGCACCGCTACGTTGATGCCGTAATCAACGCTAGCCGGTCACGCTGTCCGGTAGAAAACAACAATCGAAATAGAGGACTCTGATGGCAACGATTAACGGATATATCCCGCAAGTCACCCCGCTTATGTTTGAAACCGAAGAAGGGCAGCGGATGGCCAGCGCTTGCATCGAGTACGGCGGTTGGGACCACATGAACAAAACGCTGACGCCAATCAAGCTTGCGGAACTGCTGGCAAGACCTCATAACCCGGGTCTGTCATGGGTGATGGATAGCCTCGCTGCCGCGGCTGAAGCCGGCCGACTGGATGCAGACAAATACATCGAGCAGATTTTTGCAGGCAAGGAAGATGTGCGCGCTTTCCGCCATGTCTTGCGAGAGGCTGCCGGCGACCGGTGGCTCACAGACCGTCACCATAATGCTCTCCGGAAGCTAGGCAATGCCGAATTCGACGTGACCACCTACGTCGGAGTTACAGCGCTGTTTGACCCTGCTGAGTAAATTCGAGGTGTGCTTCAGGGTTGCCGGAAGGTGACCCTGCGCTTAAGCCATAGGAAAATAAACATCCTTCAGCAAACACCAATCACCTTAAGCGCTCGCATGCATCATTGCCGATTCCGGCACCCGACGCTGGACTCGCGCGAGTGGTTTACCTCTCTTGCCCCTGCGTCAAACCCTGTCGCGTAGCCGTTTTCGTGAACGCAGCCTCCTCTGGAGGGGTACAGGTCGCCGTTTTTGCGTTCGTTTTGCACAAAACCCCTTGTTTTAGGGCCTCGCCCGTTGCGGATTCAAAAGCGAATTGCTACGCTAGCGCCAGCCTGAGGATTTGGACCTTTGCGCATTGTCGGTGACTACGCAAAGGCAAGGACCCCGGGCCAACCTTTGACCAATGACGAGGAATCTATGGCAACGAAAGCTGCAGCAAAGCCGGCTCCGACGAAGGTGACGACTCCGGTCGAGAAAAAGGCGAAGGCGCCGACGGTGAAGAAGGCGGCGACTCCTGCCACCAAGAAGGCGGTCGCTGCCACGCCGCTGAAGCCCATCAAGGATTCGTTCACGAAGGCTTCGCTTGCTACCCATCTTGCCAAGCGCGCAGGTGTCGAGCCGAAAGCGGCGAAGGCATTGATGGCCGCTCTGGAAGAAACAGTGCTCGCATCGGTCCACAAGAAGGGTGCGAAGGAGTTCACGCTGCCGGGTCTGCTGAAGGTTGTTGCTCAGGACGTGCCGGCAAAGAAGAAGCGCTTCGGCAAGGACCCGTTCACGGGCGAAGAAAAATGGTTTGCCGCAAAGCCCGCTTCGGTGCGTCTGAAAGTGCGCCCGCTGAAGAAGCTGAAGGATGCCGCGGTCTAAACCTGACCACCGGAAAGGGAGCCCCTCGCGTCGAAAATCTGAGGGGCTTTTTTGCTTCTCTGCCCAGGACGCACAGGCCTTTATTTCATCTGGCTACTCAAGATGAGCTGGGCGATACCGCCGGGCATCAGGGCGTGCTCAATGTGCCAGCATTTGCGGCGTCATAAAAGTCGTGCACTGCGGGCGGCTGCGCGCGCGGCTAGGATGCCTCCCACCGCGCCACCCAGATGGCTTTGCCACGACACGCCTGGATATATTGGCATCACGCCAAAGAGCATGGTCAGCCCGTAGCTCGCCGCTACGAAAAGTGCAGCTAGCATCGCCAGAACGTGCCGCGTGTAATAGCCCCGCGCGACCAGGTAGCCCGCGTAACCGAACACGAGGCCGCTCGCGCCGATATGCAACGTGTAGGGCGCGCCGAGCAGCCAGGCGCACAATCCAGCACCAAGCATCGCACCGATTGTCGCCTGCCAGAAGTTCGCGATGCGCGGCCAGGTGCACAGCCAGCCCAAGATGAGCAGTCCACCAGTGTTGGCTACCAGGTGCATCATACTTGCGTGCAACCACGGGGCGAACAGGATGCCCTGCAGCCCCCCAAACGTGCGCGGCACCACGCCGTGCCGGTTCAGATGCAGGAATGGCAGCGCAACAGACAGGAAAAAAACCAACCAGATGGAGCCAACGAAGGCGGCCAGAAGGAGACCACGTGCCTTGAGCTGCACGAAGAGCGAGTCAGAAGTGGAAGTCGTGCCATAGCGCCGGGACGAGACTTGCGGCATTACCAGTTACTCCGTACTCGGCTTGATATCAATTGTCATGGACGCGATGACGTGCGCGCTTTAGCTTTTGCGCTGCCGCGGTTCCCCCGGAGACCTATCTGACGGTGCGTAACGGGTGCGGCTGCGGATAATGACTCGAGGCAGAAATTAATGAACGCGTCGACTTTCGCAGCACGATGGCGCCGGGACGGAAAGAGCGCATAC
>NZ_JARESV010000110.1:0-6158 GCF_046026985.1 Paraburkholderia sp. RL18-101-BIB-B | reverse complement strand
GACGGTGCTCTCGTCGGTCACGGCCTCTTGAACGATTCGCAGGCCTTCGGTATTGAGCGCGCGGCCCGCGTGATTCACAACAAAACCCGGCATATCCCGGCATTCCACCGCCTGTGCCAACGAGACCCGTAACCGCCGCATGTATCAGCAGCAACTGGCCGGCGTCGAGGTGACGCCGCGCGGAGCAGTCGAAGATAGATGTGGCGAACCCTTCTGGCCGAGCAAGGCTGTTTGCGGCGCAGATGCTCCGCTACCCCAAAGAGTTCGCCTAAAACTACAACGCACGTGATTCGTCGGGAGAATTCGGGTCAGCCGCCGCAGATTAATGAATGTGGCTGCCGCCGTTGACGTCGATGGTCGCCCCGGTTACATAGCCTGCAAGATCAGACGCAAGGAAAAGGCAGGCGCCCGCAATCTCAACAGGCCGACCAGCACGCTGCAGAGGAATGGTCGTGGCAATCTCCTTCTGCTTCTCTTCGGACAGCCCGTCCAGCATGCCTGTTTCCGTCATTGATGGGCAGACGACATTGGCGCGGATTCCCATCGGCCCGAACTCACGAGCAATCGTACGGGTCAGGCTGATGACGCCGCCTTTTGATGCCGCGTAGTGCGCACCGCCGACCAGACCGCCGCCGCGTTGTGCTGCAACCGAAGCGACGTTGACGATGGCTCCGTGCTTTTGCTCAGCAAACACCGCGAGCGCACATTTACAGAGATTGAAGGTTCCCTTGAGGTTTACATTCATGATCCGATCGTAGTCGGATTCGTCGATTGTCAGCATCGGCTGGGCCTTAACGATCGCTGCGCTGTTCACGAGACAATCTACCGATCCGTAGTGAGCGCGGACGGCGTCGAACAGACGGATGCAGTCCTCACGGTTGGCGATGTCGCACTTGATACCGATCACGTCGGCATCGCGGCCAGTCTTGCTGTCGATGGAAGCCTTGATTTCGCTTGCCAGGCCATCATTCATGACGACATCGACAGCGACAATCTTTGCCCCATGTTCCGCAAATAGTTCGGCAGTCGCATACCCGATTCCCCTGAGCGAACCCGCCCCGACGATCACACAAACCTTGTTTTCCAAAAGCATGTCTTTTACTCCGTTTCGTGCCGATCCGCAGAGTGCGAATTAGCGTTTGATGTCGAGGTGTCGGGTTTCAGGGCTCGCAATGATGGCGATGAGCGAGGCACTAATGACAACCGCGCAAAAGGCAGTGATGACCCACGTCTGCCCGTGCGCACGCTGCAGCAGCCAGGCGCAGATGAATGGTGTGGGGCCACCCATCAGCAGATTCGCGCCGGTGTATGCGGCCGCGGAGCCGGAATAACGGACGTTGGTCGGGAAAGGCTCCGCAAAGAAAGCGGGTTGCACGCCGGACTGGATCTGGAGCGATCCGACGAACGCCGCCATCGCGAAGAAGATGAGGTACCAGCTCTTGCTGTCGAGGAGCGTGAAGTAAGACAGCGCGATCGCGAGCGTCAGCACAGATGCGATCATCATGGTCGGCTTACGGCCGATCCGGTCACTCACCGCACCGCCTGCGATGACCGTGAAAATCGCAAAGACGTTCGCACCCATCAGGCAAAGAAACGCAGTCTGACTTGGCAGTGCGAGATTCTTGGTGACATAGCTGAGCGAGAAGACGGTAATCACGTAGAAGCATGCCGTCGGGGCGCACCAGATTACGAGCAGTCGGAGAATCGTTCCCGGATACAGGGCAAACGCCTTGATCAACGGAATGCGTTCTTCCTGGCCTTTTGCATGTGCCTCCACGAAGGCCGGCGTCTCTGAAACCCGAAGACGGATATAGATTCCGACGATGACCAGCAGGAAGCTCAGAAGGAACGGCACACGCCACCCCCAGCTCTGAAACTGCTCCGCGCCGAGGGTGCTTGTCAACACGAACAGCATCCCGCTCGCCAGCGCCGCGCTCAGCGACGAACCGGTGTTAATAAAAGATCCATACAGGCCTCGCTTGTTCTGCGGAGCGTGCTCCATCGTCATCAGTTGGGCGCCAGTCGCCTCGCCGCCGAGCGCAAAGCCTTGCAGGAAGCGCAGGAGAACGAGACACAACGGTGCCGCAAAGCCAATGGTCGCGTAGGTCGGCAGACAGCCGATGAGGAACGACGCCGCGCCCATCAGCGACAACGTATAAAGAAGAATGTTCTTGCGCCCGATACGGTCGCCCAGCATGCCGAAGAACAGGCCACCAAGCGGGCGCGCAAAAAAGCCGATCCCGAAGGTCGCGAACGCCGCGAGGATCCCCATGTTGGGGTCCATCTGCGAAAAGAATATCTTGGGAAAGACGGTCGCCGAAACCGCACCGTATGCAGTGAAGTCGATCCACTCCAGCGCCGAACCTACAGTACTCGCGACAGTCGCGCGCTTTGCCATCGAGTTCGTCGGCGCGGCGGGCATGTCCATAGTTAGTGTGTCCCTCATCGGGATGTCTCCTGTTGGAAGATTGATTTTGCTTTGATAACGAAAAGGCAGGGGTAATCGAGCAAGCCTGGCTGGTCAGGCGTCGGACACATCCAACCGGAGAACGGGCGCAACTGAGTGTCCTGCATGCAGGGGCGCAGCACCCGGTCCCGGTTGCGCAGTGGCGCCGGGACGCCGCTGCGCCAGCCACAACCTAGCGCGCAAACACGTTCGGTTGGTGTACTTCAATCACGTTTCCATCCGGATCCTGAAGGAACACCTGATGCCAGCCGGCAATTGCCCAACGGCCGTAGTCCGAGTAACGAATGCCGCGCTCATCGAGCCGCCGCTTGAAGCCCTCGATGTCGTCAGTACGGAAGCAGAAGTGTCCTCGCGCCATGGGATTGACGATCTGATTCATCTTGAAGCCGGTGTCCAGGTCTCGCTCCGCCCAGTGAAATTCGATGTCGCCATCGCTCAGGAAGTCGACCTTGCCGTTGTAGCCGCTTGTCGTACTTTCGGCGTTCACCCGCGCGTGTTCTTCGTCGTTGATCGTGCCGAGATCGAACAGCGTTTGATAGAACTTGGTCAGGCGAGGAAGACTGTCCGTGCACAGGTTGAGGTGGTGAAACTTGAAGTTCATGTCGTGCCTCTTCAGGGGTCAAAGGATGCGCTTGGGTGAGCAGAAATGCATGAAGGTGTCGTATGCAATTGTTCTGTTCTGCTCTGTTCGAAGCTCTGTTCTCATGCTCAAAGCTTAATGACAAGTTATGTTGTTTCACTGGTGAAGTCAACTGTGCATAGGTGCAAACACCTACAAGTATTTTTGCGTGCGGTTCCGGGAGCCCGACTTTGTTATGCTTGGGCCTGTTATGCAGTTTCAGCGGCGCTTTTAGAGATACTTCCGACTGTGCGCGAACTAGGGACGCACCAAAATTGGCATGGGTTGCCGCAATATCCGATGCATGGATGAATTGAAATCGTAATCAGCCGCCACGGCATCCAGCGGGCGGGGCAGATATAGGGGATCGGAGGATTTGGCTTATGAAACGTGACGTCAACCCGGACATTTCCGCTGATGAAACGGGCGCCCGCAGCTATTCGGCCCCTGCGCTGGAGAAGGGCCTCGACATTCTTGAAGCGCTCTGTGGAAGCCAGCATCCGCTGACCCAGAAGGACCTGGCCGGCCAGGTGGGTCGAAGCGTGGGCGAGATTTACCGAATGATTCAGTGTCTGGTCAGCCGCAACTATGTCGCGCAGATCGATGACAGCTACGCAATCACCACCAAGCTATTCGAGCTTTCGCACCTGAATCCACCAACACACCGGCTGCTGCTCGAAGCGACGCCAGTCATGAACCGGCTAGCAAGCGAGTTCGATCAATCCTGTCATCTGACGGTTTATAACCACGGCAAGCAGGTCGTGGTGGCGAAAGTCGATACGCCGAGCGGAATGGGATTCAGCCTTCGGGTCGGGTCGGATCTGGACGTGCTGATCTCAGTGTCGGGACGGGTTCTGGTTGCCTTCCAGGATGAAGAGACACGCAAACTGCGGATTGCAGAATCGCTACAACGAAGGCCAGACCAGGCGGATCCGCAGATTGACGCCATTCTGGACTACATTCGGACGCGCGGCTTCGAGTCCGCCCCCAGTTCGCAGGTGAGGGGCCTATATGCGCTCAGCTTCCCCATACTGGATTCGAGAAATCACGCAAGCGCGGCGCTGACGATTCCCTATGCGGAACGAATCGACCAGGCGCAGCGCAAGCCGATCAGCGAGATTCAGGCGGCGTTGGAAGAGGCCGCCAGGACTATCAGCGGGCGCATTGGCGGAGGTGTGCCGGATTCCCAGGCAGCGGCATGACTGATGGCAATATCGGCCCCTTGAAGTCGCCTTCAACTACGCGTTCGCCCGCACCTGCGAACGTCCACCAACTCGCCTGCACAGCAGCGCAGCTGCTTCTCCAAGGGCGCCTTCAATGTCTGAAATCGACTTGCGACGAGTCTGATCGATCCGTTCAGCGTACGGAACGGTGAGCGCTGCTATCGCGTGGTTGTGCGAATCCAGAATGGGGAAGCTAACCGCGTACAAACCGCGCACCTGAACGCTCGGAGCCGATTCATAGCCACGCTGTTTGATAAAGTCGAGAACACCCGAGATCTGCGGATCAGCCTGGTCAGGGCGCCGCTCCAATGATTCATCGATTCTGAACTTTCGAGTTTCCAGGTCCTGGAACGCAAGAAGAACGCGCCCGGACGCCGACACCAGCACATCCAGTTCCGATCCCACGCGGACGCTAAATCCCATTCCGCTCGGGGTGTCGACCTTTGCGATTACGGTCTGACGGCCTTGGCCGTACACGGTCAGATGGCACGCCTGGTCGAGTTGACTCGACAGCTTCTGCATGATCGGCATTGCCTCGGTGAGCAGCCTGTGCGTGGGCGGGTTGTCGTGCGACAGGGAAAAAAGCTTTGTCGTGATGTAGTAGCTGTCGCCGATTTGCGCAACATACTTGCGGTCTATCAACACCGCAAGCATGCGGTAGAGCTCGCCGACGCTGCGCCCGAGCTGCAGGGCAATGTCCTTCATGGTCACCGGCCCTTCGGCCTGGCACAGCATCTCCAATATGTCGAGGCCCTTCTCAAGCGCTGGCGCGGAATAAGCGCGACCCTCCGCTTCTCCTGCTTTTGTCACTTCTGTCACGTCATCTTTCATCTGGTTGCTGCTCTTGAGTTCGCTGTTGGTGCATCGCTGCGGCATGGGTTGGTTTATTTCATGCGAAAGGCGGCCCGACGGTGTCGCTCGGCCCAATCGCAATAGATACGAATTCGAACCACTGTACTGGATGAGTCAAATCACTTCAATCAAGTGCTCCGCTCGCAGAACGGTCGTACCGCACTTGGCCGCGGATCAATCGCTCCGTGCACAACTCAGCGTTAACCGCAGGTTGTAAGGGCGTAGGAATCGCGTAGAATCATCAATGAAATGTGTTATTCACCTATGCATTATTCACCAGCGCGCATCTCGTTTAGCAGCAGAGGAACCAGGAGTTTTGATGACGGTAGAAGCAACTCACGTAACCTACACCCGCACTGAGCACTGCTCTGCCTCGTTAGTCAGGCGGGTGGCGGCAATGCTGGACCTACCGGTGGATGCCATCTGTGATGGCGCCCCACTTCCTCGCGGCTGGCATTTTCTCCTTATGGGTGCCGACACTCCGCGCTCAGAGCTGCGCGCTGACGGCTTTCCCGGTCTCGGCGCGCCAATTCCCGATCTTGGCTTGCCTCGCCTTCTGCAGGGCGGACGAAGCGTGGAGTATCACCATGACATTCCAATTGGCGCGGTCGTCACCAGGACGAGCGGCGTAGCCGACATCATCGAGAAGACCGGTGCCTCCGGGCGCAAAGCCATAGTGAAGATCGTTCACTCGTTGCGGCTCGCCAATCAAGCGGAACCCGCAATCACCGAGACGCAGACTTACCTGCTGTTGCCTGCGCAGCCGGGCAACAAGGAACCCGCCGACGAACCTGTTGCGGTATCGGCCTCCTATACGAAGGTCGTGGTCCCCGATGAGACGCTGCTATTCCAATACTCGGCGCTTGGATTCAACTCTCACAAGATTCACATCGACCGGGGCTACGCGCGCGAAGTGGAAGGGTTTCCGGATCTTGTGGTCAACGGCGGACTCACCACGCTGTTTTTAACTGAGTTCGCGCGCTGTGAACTTGCGCTG